>JAGNMT010000030.1 GCA_017991025.1 Verrucomicrobiales bacterium | reverse complement strand
CTTCGCCGCCGGACGCGAACGGGCCAATCCAGGCCATCGAGCAGGCCCTCGGTGATGCCGGGATCACGGCCGCTGACATCGATTACGTCAATGCTCACGGCACCTCGACGCAAATGAACGACCGTAGCGAATGCTCAGCGCTCAAAGCCGTCTTCGCGGGGAGGGTTGAGGAGGTCAGAGTCAGTTCGACCAAAAGTTCGATGGGGCATCTTATCGCTGCTGCGGGAGCCGTCGAGGCAGCGGTTTGCTGCCTCGCGATCCGGGAGGGAATCGCGCCGATGAATGCGAATTACGAAACTCCCGATCCCGATTGCGATGTGAACCTCATCACGGGCGCTCCCCAGCCCATGCGGATCCGCGCGGCACTCTCGAACTCGCTCGGTTTTGGCGGGTCGAACAGCTCCCTCGTGTTTCGTAACCCGGAGGAGGTGAAACCATGAAAAACCCGTCCGAAAAAATCGTTTTTACCGGGAGCGGCATCGTCTGTGGTGCCGGCACTTCGGTCGCGGAAGTCTGGGAACGGCTCGCCTCGGGTGAAACAGCGGTAGCTCCTTTCACCCAGTTCGACGGGACAAAATGGCCGGTGAAAGTCGCGGCCGAAGTTCTGCAGGACAATCGTTTTCTCGTTGCCGACCGGAAGCTGCACAAAACCATTTCCCGTACGGACATGTTCGGCATTTATGCGACCGAGAGTGCGATCGAGGACTCGGGGCTCCCGACTTATCGCGAGGGACTCGGCGAAGAGGAGACGATCGACTTTAATGATCGCAGCGGTCTCATCATTGGTTCGGGAGGAGGCAATTACACCAGCAACTACGAGTATCTGCCGCTCATCACCGAGGCCAAGGGGGAACTCCCCGGGTTCGGGCGGGAACTCGCCAATCAGGTCACGCCGATGTGGCTTTTGAAAAATCTTCCTAACAATGTCCTCTGCCATGTCGGCATTCGTGCTCAGTTCAAGGGCACGAATGCCTGCATCACGAATCAGTGTTCGAGCGGAGTGCTTGCCGTCGCTGAGGCGGCTTCCGCGATATGGAACAACGAGGCTGACCGCATCGCAGCGGCCGGGCATGACGCCCCGTTTGAGCCGGAGATGGTCTATTATTATCACCAGCTCGGGCTCATGTCAGGGGCGGCTCCGAAGCCCTTCGACGCCGGACGCAACGGCACCGTCTTCGGCGAAGGTTCCGCCGCCGTCGTCCTCGAACGGGAAGCGGATGCCAAAGCGCGCGGCGCGAAAGTGCTCGGTGAGTTTCTCGGCTTCGGCTGTTGCAGCGAGGCAACCGGCATTCTCGATCTCGAGCCGGATGGCGATGGCGTGAGACGGGCGATCGAAGCCGCTCTGGACGATGCCGGAATTTCAAAGGCCGACGTCGGCATGATCTGTGCCCATGGCAATGGCAATCAGGCGTCCGATCTGACCGAGTCCATGGGAATACGCCACGTTTTCGGCGACGATATCCCGCCCGTGACTGCGTTTAAATGGGCCTACGGGCATCTCATCGCCGCGTCGGGCATCGCCGATCTGGTCATGATCCTCGAAGCCCTGAAACGGGGCATCATTCCCGGCATCGCGACTCTGGAGGAAGTCGATTCACTGATCGCGCCCTTTCCCGTTTCCCGTGAAGCAACAAAGCCGCGCAGCGACATTGCGCTCCTCATTTGTCGCGGTTTTGGAGGCATGAACGTCGTCCTCGCTGTGCGAGGAAGGGATTAAGGTGTTAAGATGAGACTCCGTGTTCGCGCGTTCCTGAACCCCTTCCCCCATGCGCAGTGGAATCGATACCGTCGAGATCTCCCGCATCGAGAAGCTACTGGGCGATCTCGATGAGGTCGCCCTGTGCGATTTTTTCTCGGCGCGGGAATTGAGCGACGCCGGGACCGGCCCGGGGCGGGCGCAGAAACTCGCGGCGCGTTTTGCCGCGAAGGAGGCCTGTTGTAAACTTTTCCCGAAAGAGATCTGTCTCGGCACGATCGAACCCTACGACTTTTCTGTTTCGCGTGATGGCTACGGACAGCCTCACATTATGCCCACCGAACGGGCTCGTGCCGTGATGAACCGGCATCGGGTATGCCGAATAGGTCTGTCCATGACCCATACGGCGGTCAGTGCCACGGCCATCGCCACGGCCGAACCCGCACGGCTTGTCATTCCCTGGTATGGGAAATTCCTTTATCATGTTTTCCCTTTGCGCCGTCGCGTTGTTTTGGAGAATCTCAGGCGGGTCTATGGGGAGACCATCGACGAGGCCGGTAGGGTGGAAATCGCGCAGGGATTTTACGGGCATCTGGTGAAGTTTTTCGGCGAGCGTCTGGTGCTGCCGTTCTTGTCTGACGCGAAAAAGGAGAGACTCGTCCGCATCGAGGGAACTGAATATCTTGTCCGGGCGAAGGAAATGGGAAAGGGGGTGCTGCTGCTCACCGGACATTTCGGGAATTGGAGAGTCTCGATGGGGGCGGGGATGGCACAGTTCAAAGACACCCGCGGCCTCGTTCATTTCATCCGGCGCCCGCTCCAGCAGAAGTGCTTGAACGATCTTTTCCGCAAGGGTGGCTCACTCGATGAGACCCTCGACCTCCTGAAGCAGAACCAGATCGTCGCTTCGATCTTCGATCAGCGTGCGAATCGAGAAGACGGGATCTCCTCCGAGTTTTTTGGTCATGCCGCTCACACCTTGAAGAGCCTCGCTGTCCTCGCCCGGGGAACCGGCGCGCCCGTGATTCCCGCGTCGAGCTGGCGCGAGCCCGACGGTACGCATGTCCTGCGTTTTGAGGCACCGGTCGATCTCGTCACAGGGGATCATGTCGCGGCGAACACGAGGCGATTTAATGAAGTGCTTGAGCGCATCATTCTGCGTCATCCCGAACAGTGGATCTGGATGCACCAACGCTGGAAGGCAGTGCCGGTGGAGGAGTGAAGGGTGGGGACAGGATCAGAGACTCCGACTTGCGGGGAGACCTGGGAGTTCACATTTCTAACCTTACGCCCTCCGCCCAAACTTCCTCTCCAGCTCCGCGTAATTGATCTGAATGAGAGTCGGTCGTCCATGCGGGCAGCAATAGGCCATGTCGCAGACGAGGAGGTCTTCGAGCAGCTTCTGCAGTTCCTTTTCGTGGAGCGGGTCGTTTGCCTTCACGGCGTGGCGGCAGACGGTGGTAGCGATCATGTCCTCGCCGAGGCGCAGGCTTGACATGCGGTCGCTTGCGGAGCGGATCTCGTTGATAACATCGTTGAGGAAAGATTCGGGGTCGTCGCTTTTCAGAAAGACGGGGAGGGCGTCGATCTTGAGCGTGTTGCCTCCGAAGGGCTCCGCGGAGAGGCCGAGTTTGCCGAGCGTCTCCAGATTCCGGCAAATGAGGTCAAAGTCGCGGGGCGGCAGATCGACCATGATGGGGGTGAGGAGTCGCTGTGAGGGGACCCCCTCGGTCTCCATGCGGCGCTTCATTTCTTCGAAGAGGACACGCTCGTGGGCGGCATGTTGATCCATCAGGACGAGCCCCTCTTTGCCCTCGAGGAGCACGTAGAGTTTGCCGAGGACCCCGATGATGCGGTAGTCGCCTGCCGCGGGCTTGTGCTCGAGCGGCGGTGCGGGAGTCGACAGGGTAGGATGAGTGACTGAACCCTCTCTGATCACTTCTTCGGCGACGCCCCCGGTCCCGGCGCGCTGGCGTTCGAGTGTCGTGAAAAGGGGTTTCGCCGCCGGAGCGGGATCCGTTTTCGGGAAATCTCCCCAATCCTTTCGCAGGGTATAGCGGTCATGGGCGGGGAGTAGTTCTTCCTGCACGACGATGGAATGGGCCGATGGCCCGGGGGTGTTCCCGGTGAAGCCGACGCCGGAGACGGGGCGGATCATGCGTTCGCGCAGGGTGCGCTGGACGGCGACAATGATGGCGTCCTGAACGCCGATGCCATCGTGGAAGCGGACTTCGCGTTTCGCGGGGTGGACGTTGACATCGACGGCGGACGGATCGGTCTCAATGAAGAGAAAGGTGACGGGATACTGCCCCTTCATGAGAGCGGTATGGTAGCCCTCGCGCAGGCCCCGCGAAATGATCGCGGCCTCGACGGGGCGGCCGTTGAGAAAGCTCAGTTGCTGTCGCTTGTCGCTGCGGCCCATTCCCGGCGGGCCGATAAAGCCGCGCACGGTGACATTCCGGTGGGTGCCGGGCTCGATCTCAAGGAGGCGTCCGGCAAGGTCCTCACCGACGAGACCCCCGATTCGCTCGCGCAGGCTTGTCGTCGCGGGAAGCTGGAAGGCGAGGCGCTCGTCGCGGACGAGGGAAAAGCGGATGTGTTCGTGCGCGATCGCCTGGGTTTTGATGACCTGTTCGAGATGGGAATACTCGGTGGTCTCGGTGCGCAGGAACTTCCGCCGGGCGGGGAGATTGTAGAAAAGGGAGCGGACCTCGACCTGGGTGCCGGGCGATTCACCACAGTCTTTGACACTGACGATTTTGCCGCCGTTGACGATGACCTCGGTCCCGGTGAGGGACTCGGGCTCCCGGGTCGTGAGGCGGAACTTGGAGACGCTCGCGATGCTCGGCATGGCCTCGCCCCGGAAGCCGAGCGTGAGGATCGCCCCGAGGTCCTCTTTCGTGCGGATTTTCGAAGTGGCGTTGCGCTCGAGACACATGAGGGCATCGTCGCGGTTCATGCCCGACCCGTCGTCGGTAACGCGGATGAGGGCGATGCCGCCGCGCTGGACGCGGACCTCGATGTTGGTGGCCCCGGCGTCGATGCTGTTCTCGACGAGTTCCTTCACCACCGAGGCAGGGCGCTCTACCACTTCACCGGCGGCGACCTGGCTGGCGAGGGCTTCGGGTAAAAGGCGTATTTTTCCCATGACGTTTCGGAACGCTCAACTGAGGGCGGGGCGGACCTAAAAGCAACTTGGAAATCATTTGGGATTAGCAGTTCCCGGCCTTATACTGGTCCACTCAATCCCATTTGCCCTGATGATAGAGGTTACCGAATCCGCTGCGAAGCACCTGCTCGACCTGCTCGAAGAAAAAGATTTTTCTCCCGACGAGAAAGGGCTGCGGCTTTTTGTCGAAAGGGGCGGCTGTGCCGGGATGTCCTATGCGATGCAGATCGGGGCGCTGCAGGAGGGGGATTCGATCTATGCAAAGAACGGGGCGCGGGTTTTTGTGGATGCGGAGAGTCTCAAGTATCTCGACGGCTGCCATCTCGATTATGTGGATGCCCTGAACGACTCGGGTTTTAAAATCGAGAATCCCAATGCGGCGCGCAGTTGCGGTTGCGGGACCTCTTTTGAACCTGCGAGGAAAGATGCCGCGCCCGCCTACGATCCGGCGACGATGGACGGCGAGGTCTGCGGCAGCGGCAAGGCCTGAGTGGATCAGGATTTGGTGAAGAAAGATGGACACGATTTCCGAACAAAGTGGTTTTTCCCGTCAGTCGCGCGAGCTGGATGAGGGGCGCTATGTGAGCGGCAACATCATCCTCTGGGTCGCGGTCATTGCGGTGCTGATCGGGTTGAATTTTGCCTCCTGGTCTTTCTGCATGTGGGTTTTTGGACAGCCGGAGCATCCGATGAATTACCGGCTCCTGACCCGGCTTGAGAAGCTCGAGCCGATTGAGGGCTTTAAACCGGTCTCGGCACCGAGGGGCAAGTTCTTTTCCGCAAAAGATCTCTATGCTCAGGTCTATCCTTTCAGCCGGAGTGAACTCCGGGCCTACAATGGGATTTTGAAGCGTTATTATCTCAAAAATTACCTGGAGCGGTCCGATGTGACTTTTCTCTCGGGAGAATTTTCGGTTTTGTCGGTACAGCGAATGGAGGAAGGGGATGTTTTCCCCAGCGGGCTGGTGATCAGGGCCCGATCAACGAGTTTTCCGGATGCCATTCTGGATCTCGCCCTTCCGTCGGCTTTTCCGCCGGAATCTTTTGATCTGAAGGCGGGACAGGTGATCAAGGTCGGGGAATCGACGACCTGTGCGGCCGTTCTCAACATCGAGCGGCTTCAGGACAGCACGATGATTTTTACGGCCGTTCCGCTCGTTGGCCGCGATCCGGAAGTTCGAGATCGCCCGGGATCTGACGGTATTTACGAGTTTGGGGAAGGGGCTACGATCGAAGTGTGGCCGCCGAAAATCATCCGCATCGATCCGGAACTCTGGCCTATCAGTGAAGATCTGGAGTCGATCGAAACGAAGCCGGTCGAGCTCTCCGTGGATCCAGTCAAAGGTGGGGAGGCGGCTCCAAAAGCTGACGATGCAGCGGTGCCTCCGGTCCGATAGCTAGCACTCGTTCGGCTTCTCCGGGGCGACGTAATTCGGGTAGCCGGTGCTGAGTTCCTGGGTGAGTTCCTGCGCTTTCTCCTGATTTCCCAGGGTGCGGTAGATGTTGATCGCCTTGGTGAGCGCTTTCGGGGTAACTTCCGGGTCCATGAAGATCTGACTGACAACGAGGTATTCCTTAACCGCTTCTTCGAGCTCTCCTTTTGCAGCGGAAACATCGCCCAGAAGGAGACGGGCCTCGGCGTTGGTGCGACCCTCTTTCTGGGAGCGGAGACTTTCCTGGGCACTGGCACGCGAAGCCTCGAAGTCACGGAGGCAAAGCTGGGAGAATCCCCGTGCCAGATAGGCTGCGGCGCGGTCGCTGGGGCGCTCGGTCAGCTGGAGATAAGAATCGTAGGCGGCAATCGCTTCGGTGTGTTTTTTAAGTTTCGCGCGGCACTCGGCGATCAGTTTCCAGACGGACGATGAGGTTTTCTCGGGCTGTTTGGGGTCGGTGATCGCGGTCAGAAAAGCCTCGGCATCCTCGTATTTGGAGCTATCAGCCAGTTTACGGCCGACATACTCCAGGATCTGCGGGGGGATGGGGGTCCGCTTTGCCGGGTCGGTCCCTTTCGCGACGGCGGGAACGTTCGCGAGGTAGCGCTTGGCTTCGATGGCGAGTTTAGTGATATCTTCGAGTTGATAAAGCGCGATGACGATACGCAGGGTCGCCTTGTCCTCGTTACCGGGATCCATTTCCCTTGCTTTGCCAAGCTCGACGAGCGCTTCTTCGTATTGTTCGAGATCAAAGTGGCCGACACCGATCCAATAATGGGCCTCGCCGGCTCCTTTGGTTTCGGGGAACTTGGCGAGGAGATCCTTATAAGCCTGAATCATCTCGGGGATTTTCCGTTGATGGGCGTATATGAGCGCGACCTGCTGGAGAGCGAATTCGTGCTCGGGCGATTCGGGATAACGTTTCGCGATGTCGAGATAGTCCCCGAGGGCGAACTGGTGATCTCCCTGAGCCTGATAGGCCATGGCCCGCTTGGCGAGGGCCGAAGAGCAGAGGGCGCTGTCGGAATGGCGCTGAATAAAACGGGAAAGGGTGAGAATACCTTCGGAGCCCTCACCGCTCTCGATCTCGGCCCAGCCCTGTTTGTAGAGACTGGCCTCGTGATATTTCTTGTCGATGTTGTCCTCCCTCACCTTTCGATAGGAGGCGGCGGCTTCTTTGTAGTGTTTGATCGCGAATTCCGATCCGGCCCCACTCGCAGAGTTCTCTGCCTGACTGAAGTGCCATTCGGCTGCCATGAGGTAGGCCATGTCTATGAAGGTGCTTTTGGGATCGACTTTGCTCTGGCGCTCGGCAAACTTCTTCGCCGTCTCAGGGAGCAGGGGATCGCCCTTTTGATGGAGGATCTGAAGTTTGCGGTAGCCGGCCTCGATGCTCTCGGACCGGTCCGGATATTTCCCCTCGATGAGCGAGTAGAGCCGCAAAGCTGACTCATTGTCTCCCTTGATGCGGAAAGAATGACCGACGATGAGGAGCATCTTCGCCCGTGACTCATCGGGAGCATCGTAGGCCCCCGAATTGTAGAGACCGATGACCTTATCGTGATCGCCCCGCGAGAAGGCATTAAAAATGGCACCGACCTGAGCCAGCGACTTCCAGGGACTGGTGTCGGGAAAACGGAGCGCTTCGTTGAGGAGCTTTTCGCTGAGGTCGGCCTGCCCTGCCTCGGCTGCCATCAGCCCGCCCCGTACGATGGCTTCTTCTTTGAATTCCTGGGTGGAGGCACTCGCGGCGAGCTGCTGGAAGCGTTCGAGCGATTTCTTGGTGTCGCCGAGCTCGAAGAAAAGACGCGCACTCTCAAGAAGACACCGCTCGTAAAAGAGATTCTCTTTTGCCGGTTTTGAAGCCATCACTGCCTCGAACTCGGCGAGTGCCTCTTTGGGCTGGGTTGTTAACTGGAGGCAGCGGGCATAATAGAAACGTGCCTGCTCAACCGCCCCGGGATCGTTCAATTCGTCTTTGGCAATCTTGAAGTAGGCGAGGGCGTTCCGGTAGTCTTTCGCGTTGAAGCGCAATACGGCAAGACGATAGGCGGCCGACCCCACGAAGACCCCCTTCTTATAGGTGTTGATCAGGTAATTGAAAGTGGTGAGGGAGTCCTCGGCCTGGTTCACTTTGAGGTAGCACTCTCCGAGACGAAACCAGGCCGCCTGAAGATTAGGGCTGTTGGGTTGCTCCCGAATAAAAATCTGGTATTGCTGGGCCGCGAGAGCGAATTGATCCTTGCTGTAAAGAAGATCGGCATAGGAAAGGATGTCCTCGGGAACCGGCGTTGCCTGCGGCTGCCGCGGAGCAACCGGGGCGGCGGGAGCAACCGGAGCGGGGACGGGAGCAGCTGGAGCAGGGACGGGAGCAGCGGGAACTTGCGCGGATAGTGATGTGGCACCTGCCGGGATGAGCAATGCCAGGCTCAGAGCGAGCCCTCGCTGAAGGCGTCCGATAAGAGAGTGGCAGTGAGGGAGGGGCATTTTGGCGGATGCGGGCGAGGGGATGACTTGAAAGATCACTTCTCGGGTTTGGTCGTGGCAAAGGCCACATTCCAGATGCCTGCTTTTTTGATCTGGTCGAGGACGTTGATGATGGCTTGAAAACTCGCTTCTGATGAGCCTCTGAGAATGACGGCCTGGTCGGGATAAGCTTCAGAGACGGATTTGAGCTTGGAGAGGAGTTCCTCGTTGGTGACGACAAGCCCGTTCAGGACAACCGTCCCGTCCTTCTGGACATTGATAATGATTTCACCGGCCTGCCGGCTCGTTTTCGACTCGGCTTCTTCAGCCGATGGCACGGAGATATCCATGTCCCTCTCGAAACTGGCGAATTGCCATGACATCACAAAAAACATCAGGATCTGAAAGACCACGTCCACCATGGGCGCAAGGTCAAGATCGGCGACCTGTTCGTTGCTGTTGATATCTCTGAATTTCATCTAAGCGGCGTACCTGCTTTATGATCGGTAGGGAATCAGTCCGCGTCGCCTGTTTCCCGGCGAGTCGAAGCACGATAATTGGCCCGTTTGTACTGAGCCGCGAGGAGCGCCATGATATGGGTCATGGCCGCTTCGAGCTCAGCAATCAATTTTTGAACCTTACCCCGGAAGAGAGAATAAAAAATCAGGGAGGGGATACTGATGACGAGTCCGGCGGCGGTTGTGATGAGCGCCTGCCCGACCCCGGGAGCCAGCTCCATTTGCTGGACGCCTGAGGAGGTGCCGATCCCTTCGAACGTTTTGATCATGCCGATCACGGTTCCCAAAAGACCCAGCATGGGGGCCACCCGGCTGATGTCGTTCAAGTAGCCGATACGGTTGCTGAGAATGCTCGCCTGGCGGGTCCCTTCTGCTTCGGTCACTTCGCGGACCTCGTCAAAGCTGGCGGTCGGGTTCTTGGTAGCAAAATCGAGCGTTTTGTAAACGATGCGGGCAATACATTCATTCTCGCGGTTACAAACGGCAATCAGTCCGAGGTAGTCCTGTTTGCGAATCAGGGCGTCCGCTGCATTCATGAACTTGTCGCTAACGACGGCTCCCTGCCGGATCGTGAACATGAAAAAGACCACAAGAAGCACCGCCAGAAACGAAAGGGCCGCGAGAGGGACCATCAGATAAACCCCACCCTCCATGATATAATCCAGGAAGGTCTCCACTGCTGTGGCGGCTGATACTTCCGGAGCAGCTGCCGGAGCGGGCGCAGTTGCCGAAGCAGTTGATGGAGCTGGAGCGGCTGCCGGAGCGGTGACCTGTGCCTGAAGTTGGCCGATAGTAAACAGCAAGAGGACGGCGGAAACGAGGCGGTAGTTCATCCGGAATAGAGTTTTCGAGAGCAATCGGAGCGAAATGCGCCCCTTGAGGCGCGGAACCGGAATTAGGAGATAGCCACGGTCCCGGCGGCGTTTGATGAGGCATGAGACCTTACTCGTTCTCTCGGGCCTTGCAAACCTTCGGTCAAGATATTGGAACGAAATTGAATTTTCCACGTTCTGCCATCGTCAACCTAGCTTAAATATGGAATTTATGAAAATTTTAGCAAAGCTCTTGAAGTTAGCTAAAAAATGCCATAATGTTATGATTGTAATACTTTCAACAATTAAGATGATCGGGCAAGCCGATTTTTGACGTCATTCTTTTGCTAATGAATCAATTTGGAGCAGGTCCTTCGCAACCGGCATCAACCGAAACACTTTTTCCGGGGTTTCCCACTCTGGATTTGGGCCGGTTGGTCTCAGTGGTCTGGAGGAGACTTTGGCTGGCGGCGATAGTTGCCGGCACCTTTGTAGGGCTCGCGATTTTGTATGTGCAGACCGCTCCGAAGGTCTATCAGGCGACCGCCGTGATTTATGTTGATCCCAAGAATGAGGGGGCGGTTTTTGACGGAATTAAAGGGGTGCGTCAGGCCAGCTGGGAGACCCTCGACGCTCTGAAGTCGATGGCTGACGGGATTCGCAATGGGACCGTGATTCTCCGGGTCTCCGAACGACTCAAGTTAACGGAGGCACCTGCCATCTTCCCGCCGAAGGAAGGTGGCTATTCTGACGCCGAGGTTGTTGAGATCGTAGGCAAAAAGGTTGACGCCGAGCTGCGGCGCGGAACCAGACTGATTGACGTGTCCGTGAGAGACCAGTCGCCGGAGCGCGCCCGGGAAATGACCGCCGCGTTTATTGACGAATTTCAAAATCTCATTCGCGAGCAGAACCGGGCCTCTGCAGAGAAGTCCCGCGCCACTCTGGAAGAAGAGTCGCGCAAGCAACTTGAACGAGTCAATGCGGCAGAGGAGGCGCTGCAGGATTTCCGCAAGCAGCATTCGGATCTTGCCCTGAACGAGAAAAGCGATATTACCGGCACGAAGTTGGAAGACCTCGACAAACTGCTCAGTTCGGCGAGCAATGAGGTGCTGCTGAAGCGTGCGGAATACGAGCAGTACCAGAGTATTCCCAGGGAGGATATCGAGCGCGTCCTCGAGATTGGCGGTCATGGCCAGCAGGAGCACATTCAGAAAATCCTCCTCGCAAGAAACCAGAAGCGGGCCGAGTTCGCGCGAATCAAGACTCAATTCCAGCCCACCCACCAGACCTATCAGGCTTATGCAGGAGATGTTGCCGGCCTTGAGGAGCAGGTCCTCCTCGTCGCGCAGGGAATAGGTGAATCGATCGAGAAAGGCTATTTCAGGGCGATCGAGCACGAGAAAAAACTGCGTGAAACGGTGCAGGAACAAAAGATGAAGCTGATCGAGGTCGATGGCGTGATGAAAGAGTTTCGCATTCTGGTGCGGGGCGTTCAGGCCGCTTCATCTACCTACGAGCGACTGCTCGACCGGATCAACGATACCGAAGTGACGGAAGGGGTGGATGAGACAGTTGTGAGGACCTTTTCAGAACCACTCGTTCCCTCCAAGCCGGTCTCCCCGAAGAAGACGATCACAGTAGTCGCGGCGTTTGTATTCGGGGTAATGTGCGGGCTCGCGCTCGTCATAGGACTCGGTCTTCTCGATCGGACGCTCAACAGTCGCAAGCAGGTGGAGTCTACTCTGGGTCTTGCCGTGCTTACCGAGATACCGCGTGCCTTTGATCGCAATTGGAACCTGGAGGATTCCCTCTTTGTCACTCGTGATCCCGGATCGATTGTGAGTGAGAGTTTCCGATCGCTCCGCACTTCACTGTCGGCTTATGCGCCGAGGAGTGTCATGATCACGAGCCCTTCCTCCTCGGAAGGAAAGAGTTTTTGTGCTGCCAATCTCGCGGTCCTGCAGGCCAATATGGGCTACCGCACCCTTCTGATCGATGCGGATTTCTGCAAGCCCCGGATGGCCGGGATCTTTGTCGATCCATTGCGAGGCAACACAAACGAACGGGCAATCGCGACACAGGGCATGTGTCAGGAAACGGCCTATAAGAATCTGTATCTCATCTCCTGCGGAAGATTCACTTCAAACACGGGAGAGCCGATGAACAGTGAGATTTTTGCCCGGATGCTGAACGAGGCCTATGCCTCTTTTGACTGCGTTATTATTGACACCAGTCCGATCAATCTGGTGAGTGATGGGCTGACCTATTCACGTCATGCCGATGCCGTCGTGCTCGTCGTGAAGGCGGGCAAGACCAATGCGGAATCGGCGCGTCGGGCGATGAGGGAACTGCAGCGGATGAGGGCCCCTCTCATAGGCTCTGTGCTCAATGGCGTGAAGGGTAGTAAGAGCGCCCGCGAAGCCTATGCAAATGGTGCGATGCGAACCCTGCCGGGAACGCCTGGTTCCGCCGCTTGCAGCCCGGCAGGTCACGCCGGTTGAGCCCCATTCAACAGAACGAACAGGAACATCAAATACACGATTGAGTAGACGGAAATAGATCATCTCTTTTTGTATGAGCGAAGTTCAAAAGAATGCAAAGGATGTCTCGCGACGCCCGCTGATGCAGACTGCGGAGACGTCCCGGGCGAGATATCACCAACTCGTTGCGGGAGCTTTTCTTGTCGATATGCTGGCCGTTTCCTGTGCGCTGCTGCTTGCTCAGTGGATTCGATTTGAAACGCCTGTTTCAGGAATCGGCGTGCCGGCGGAAGATAATTTCCGGGCGATCGATTATGTAGGACATATCGTTCTCGGCGTCGGACTCATGATGGTGACGCTGGTCAAGTTCCGCTTCTATACCAGGGAGAACCTGCTTTCCTACACCAATACGTTACGGATCATCTTCAAGTCGTCGCTCGTGTGGATACTCGCTTATCTGGCCCTGACCCTGATGTTAAAATTTGACCCGCCGATCTCGCGCGTGTTTTGCGGAATCGGACTGGTGACGACCCTGACGATTCTCTCGATCTGGCGCGGAATTCTCTGGCGTGTTATCAGTCAGGATGAGAACGCCGGCAGCCTGCGTCAGCGGGCCCTCGTGGTGGGTTGGAGTAAAGATTTTTCCCGGGCGGTAAAGACTTTCACCGAAGCGACGGATCGTCCCTTTGACATTGTCGGGGTGATCTCTCCGCCGGAGGGGGTATTCCAGGATCCTGTTCCTCCGCACATGCCGGTCATGGGATCCTACGAATCGTTCGAGACCCTGCTTCAACTCGGCGTCTGCCAAATGGTCATTGTGGCTGACGATGCCCTCAAAACCGGGACGCTTATGCACATTGCGGCGGCCTGCGAAAAGGCGATGGTCGAGTTCAAACTGGTCCCGACCTGCTTCCAGGTTCTCCTGAGCGGCCTCCACCTCGAGTCGGTCGGGGGCATTCCCATCCTCGGCATTTCGCGTCTGCCCCTTCACTCCACCCTGAATCGCTATTTAAAGCGGTTCATCGATATCGTCGGTGGGTTAGTGGGGCTCATCCTCGCGGCCCCGGTCATCGCCCTGTTCGGACTTCTCATCTATCGCGAGAGCCCCGGGCCGATCTTCTATCGCCAGCGGCGATTGGGGGCGAGCGGGTCCACTTTTGACATGGTGAAGCTCCGCAGCATGAAACTCGACGCCGAGACAAAGGGGGTGGGTTGGACCGTGAAGAATGATCCCCGCTGCCTCAAAGTCGGAGCCTTTATGCGTCGCTGGAATATCGACGAGATTCCCCAATTCTGGAACGTGTTGAAAGGCGACATGAGTCTCGTCGGTCCGCGACCAGAGCGGCCTGAATTGATCGCGCAATTCAAAGAAGAGATTCCGCACTACAACGCCCGTCACCACATCAAGCCCGGCATCACCGGATGGGCTCAGGTCAACGGTCTCCGGGGCGACACTGACCTCTCCGAGCGGGTTCGCTTTGATCTTCATTACATTGAAAACTGGAACGTGGTTCTCGATTTTCAGATCATGATGCTCACATTCGTTAAACGCGGGGGAGCCTGTTAGGACAAAATTGAACACCGACGGAAAGCCTTGAAATGGTATAAGCAAGCCCTTGCCAATGATCAGGCCGAGATCGATGCGCCCGCTTCGGGGAAGTTGAAGTGGTTCCGTTGTCTGTTTGTCCTCTTTTTCTTTTCTTTCGTCTTCGACTATCGCTCACCCGAGCTCGAGTTCGGTGCCGTTTCGACGGGTGGCTCTCTGTTTCAGTTCGCCTTCATCGGATTGGCTCTCTTTTCCGGCGGACTCGCGACCCTGCTCGGCGTAAAACATCTTCTCGTCAGGCCCGGGGTATACCTGGTTCTCCTCTGGTGGGGTTATATCGCGATGAGTCTTGCCGTTGCGTTTCTCTGGGGAAATGATCCGGGGCGTATTCTCCGACTCGCCGTTTCACCTCTCCTCGTCGGTCTCGGTATCAACACGACCTTGATTGTGGCAGCCAACGGAATGAGACCCGGTGAAGTGGTTCGCTGGTTTCTCTTCGCCGCTCTCGTCAATGTGGTGTGGCGCTTTGCCTTCGGGGCTCTGGCCTATGACAGTCCGCTCTCGGAGATAAGGATGGAGATTCTCAGTCCCGGGATTGGATTCCTCTTTTCCTGGGTCGGTTGCGCCTTCCTCCTCCGACACAAATTCTCCTGGTTCAGCCTCGTCATCTTCGGCGTGCCGCTTGCGATCGCCGCGATCTCGGTGACGAGAAGCCTCGCGCTTCCTCTCGTGGTCTCCTTCCTCGCGGGGGGATTCTGTCTCGCCCTGGCAATGGCATGGAGAATGTATGACCTTCGTTTTCCTCTCCGGAAAATCGGACCGCTCGTCGCCATGGGTGGAGCAATGGCATTTGTGATCGTCGGGGTCGCCCTCCTGCAGCCGAATCTTGCCGAACGCTGGCATCAGCGACTTTTCGACAATCGTGGCGAAGGCCTTGAGACATCGGAGGACGTCTCCTCGCTCATGCGGAAAGCCGAGGCAAAGTCGATGTGGGATATTCTTTCGAAAGAGCCCCACAGCTTCATTTGCGGGCGCGGTCTTGGAGCCGCCTACTACTGGGATGAGGACTACTTTCCAGAGCTCTTTGTCGTTTATCCCGATGACAGGCATCAGTTCCCCGACGAGATATTCACCGCCGGGCACAGTATCTGGACCTATACCCTGTTTTCAACGGGCTTTATTGGAATAGGGATCACCCTCCTGTCATTCTTTATCCCCATTGGATTGAGCCTGCACTCGGCCTACCTGAATTCAAGGACGGTGATGGGACCGCGCGCGTGGGATTCGTTCCTTGTCTTTCTGCCCTTTGTCTCGATGCTGGCAACCCTTAGTGAGAGTGTTACAAGGAACCCTTTTGACGAGCGTTTTACGGGAGTCCTTTTCGGGTTCATGGTCGCGCTCCCGCAATTCTTCTACAATCGCGCTTT
>JAGNMT010000414.1 GCA_017991025.1 Verrucomicrobiales bacterium | reverse complement strand
GTCCTCCGCTTTCGCACTTTTAGCGGCCAGGATCTCTCCCTGATCCTGAACGGAAGGATTGTTGAGGGTGAAGAGCGCCTGCATCGGGAGGGTGGGCGTGGGTCGCTTGCCGGTTGTCTCCTGGGGGTTCGAGAAATCGAAATTCCGGAAGGTGGGATTGAGGTTTTGCCGGTCGATGAAGGCGTAGACGGAGCGCCGGTTCGCAAAGGGCGGTTCGAGGATATTGACGGCACGCCCGAACATGGCGTTGTCCAGATTGCTGGCGACATCGAGCATCCCGTCCCGCATTTGTTCAAGTTCGAGGCGCTTCTTCTTGAATTTCCAGAGAAGGCGGTTTTCTGAATCGACAAGCATGTTTTCCGTCGCCTTCGCGTTGACGGACTGCTGCTGCCAGGTCTCCGACGTGAGGATGAGACGGTGGAGTTTTTTCAGTGACCAGTCGTTTTCGACAAACCAGTTTGCGAGCCAGTCGAGCAACTCGGGATGATCGGGCCGTTCACCCTGAATCCCGAAGTCCTCCACGGTGCGCACGATGCCCTCACCGAAATGCCACATCCAGACGCGGTTCACAATGTTCCGTGCTGTGAGCGGATTGCCGGGTCGCACGATCGCTTTTGCCATTTCGAGACGACCGCTGCCGTTCTTGAACTCTGTCGGCTCACCCTCAGAGGCGATCGAGAGGAACTGCCTCGGCGCCAGTTCACCGCGGCGGGAGGCATTGCCGCGGATGTAGACATGCTGATTGATCGGTTTGTCACGATCTTTCAAAATGATCGCCTTGTCCGCCTCCATCCCGGCATCGGCGATGAATTTATCCACTTCCCCTTCGAGGTTGGTCAGTTTTCGTCGCTCATCGCCCTTCACCTTTGCCATCAATTGATCCTGTTTCCCGGCGATAGCGGGATTCTCCTTCCCGAGTTTTTCAAGGATGGGCTTCAGGTAATCGTCGACCACTTTCTGTTTCACCGCGAGGTCGGCGAGATACTTGTCATAGGCCGGTCCGAGCTTCGGTTCACCGATGACAGGGGTGGCCTGCGCCATCGAATTCATAAAAATCCCGTAGAGACTGTAGTACTCCCTTGTTGAAATCGGGTCGAACTTGTGGTCGTGGCACTTCGCGCACGAGACCGTGAGAGCCATCGTCCCGCGGAAGGTGGTGTCGACGCGGTCGTCGAGGATTTCATCCTGACTTCCGTTTTTGCTCAGCGAGAGAAACCCGAGGGCCGCGAGGTGTCGTTTATCCGGAGTCGCCGGATCGACAATCTGTTCGGCGGCGAGTTGATAGAGGAGAAACTGATCGTAGGGGAGATCTTCGTTGAAGGATCGAATGAGCCAGTCCCGATAAGTGTAGCTATATATGAAGCGCCGCTCCTGACCCGCCCCTTCATAACCTTTGGTGTCGGCGTATCGGGCCACGTCCATCCAGAGCCGCGCCCAGCGTTCCCCGAAGTGTGGAGAATTGAGAAGATGATCGACGAGGGCGGGCCAGACCTCTTCATCCTTCTTTGGATCGGCAATAAATCGTGTGATGTCCTCATACTTCGGCGGAAGTCCGAGAAGGGAAAAACTCGCGCGACGGTAGAGGGTGTAGCGGTCGGCCCGGGGCGAGGGAACGACACCCGCCTTTGCCTGCGCTCTCCGAATAAAATAATCAATCGGGTGACCGGCATTCGCCGGCAGCACTTCGGGTTTCACCGGCTGGAAAGACCAGTGTTGCCGCTGATCGCCGGATTGAGTCGTCTTTTCGTCCGAGGGAGTCCACGGCAGCCCCATTTCAATCCAAGTAGTGAGTTTCGCAACTGCTTCGGGGGTGAGTGGGCTTCCTTTCTCCGGCATCGAAGGGATATCTTTTTCTCCGGAATGCTGAACCGCCTTGATGAGGATGCTTTCCCCGGGCTTTTCGAGATTGATTACTTTGCGGTAGTCGCTGCCGGCGAGCCAGCTTTCGCGGGAAGTGAGTTCGAGACCGAGTTTGGCTTTGGTGCCTGTGTGACAGTCGAGGCAGTTTTCTGCGACGAGAGGGCGGATTTCCTTTTCAAAAAACGCCAGCTGTTCGGAACTGAATACGGGCTTGCCGGTTGTTGCTGAGGCGGTTGCAGGAGTCGATACCGGTACTTCGGCAGCTGACGCCGGGACGGCGAAAGTCGCCGTCAGAAGCAGGTAACGGGGGAGGATGGGGCTGAAGAGGGTCCTGAGCATCTCCTGACACTGTCACTTACGCCGCCTTAACCCGCAATGAACGTCTTTGCGGCCTAATTTATTGACCAATCTGAGTGTCCAACGTCGTATCGAGGTCGGAGGGATCGGGCCGTTCGGGCCTGTTTTTCTTGAAACAGACAACCCGGTTGACAAGCGCAGGAAAAACCCCCGTAAAACCTGCAAAAGACTTGTAGTCAACCGGGTTGCCGTTTTGGTTTCAACCCTTTTGCCATTCGATCCAGGACCGTCTGACGATTTCTTAATAAGCACTACCCATGCCAACTCATTTCCGAAAGGAATGCCAAATGAACGATTTTTCTGAGCGCTTTCCCCTCATCCGTCGGGCCCGTCCCGATGATGTTTCCGCCATCCTTGAAATGATTCACGAGCTGGCTGCATTCGAACACCTTAGTGATCAGGTTATTGCGACGACGGAGGATTACGAAAGAAGCCTTTTTGGTGAAAATCCCGCTGCCGAAGCCCTCGTCGCCGAGGGCGAAAACGGGCTTCTAGGCTATGCGATCTTTTTTTCCACCTTCTCCACTTTTGTCGGCCGGGCCGGGATTTGGCTCGAGGATCTGTATGTCCGGCCAGATTTTCGGGGGATCGGCCTGGGTAAAGGACTTCTCAAAGCGGTTGGCGAAATTGCGGCGGAGCGAAAGGCGGGTCGTTACGAATGGAGTGTCCTCGACTGGAACCGGAACGCGATCGACCTTTACGAACGAGTCGGGGGCGAGATTTTACAGGACTGGCGTATCGTTCGCCTGGGACACGAAGAAATAAGAACACTTTCGGAAAAATGAGCATTGCTGAAAATCTTCGCACCGTCCGGGCAGCCATCGTCACCGCAGCCGAAGCTGCGGGCCGTGATCCTGCCTCGGTTCGTCTTGTCGCTGTCACCAAGACCTGGCCGTCTAGCGTCGTGCAGGAGGTCATCGACGCCGGTCAATACATCCTCGGAGAAAACAAGGTGCAGGAACTTCTCACCAAGGCCGGGGAACTGTCCCCCGATGTGCAATGGCATCTCATCGGGCATTTGCAGCAGAACAAAACCCGCAAAGTGCTGCCGCACTGCGCGATGATACACAGTGTCGATTCCGCCGACCTTGCCGGGCAGATCAGTCGCCTCGCGGGGGAACTCGGGATCACCGTGAAGATTCTCCTTCAGGTCAATGTCGCGAACGACGAGGCCAAATATGGTTTTCCCGTCGGGGAGATTCGCCGGGTTTTCGGGGAACTGATGGCCCTGCCACATCTCGATATCTGCGGACTTATGACGGTCCCGCCTTTCGAAGACGATCTCGAAAAAGTCCGCCCTCATTTTGTGAAACTGCGCGAACTGCGCGATGAGCTCGTTGCCGTGCATCATCACGACCTGCCCGAACTTTCCATGGGCATGAGTCATGATTTCGTCGTCGCTATCCAAGAAGGGGCGACACTCGTGCGGATCGGTTCGTTGATTTTTGGGCACCGGTGAAAATGTCAAATTCCTTGTATCGGGGCTTCTTTACTCCTTTACTCCACGGCTCTGTTGCTTCTAAATCCCTCCATGGCTAATTCCCCCTCCCGATCCGCAGTGCCGCTTTTGAGCGTGATGATGTTCCTCCAGTTTTTTGTCTGGGGGGCGTGGTTTGCCTCCATCGGGCAGGCGCTGGGAGCGAATGGACTGGCCCCGAGTGCGGGTGATGCTTATGCCTCCGCTCCGCTCGGTGCGATCTTCGCTCCACTGTTTCTGGGGATTATCGCTGACCGTTTTTTCCCTTCACAGATTGTCATGGGCGTCCTTTTTCTCATCGGAGGAGTGATCATGTGGATGGCTGGAAACGCCGCTGCTGCCGGAAATGCGGAGCTTCTCGGCCTGCTCTTTCTTGGTCACATGCTTTGTTACATGCCGACACTCGGACTGGGAAATACCATCGTTTTCACGCATCTCGACCGGCTTCAGTTTCCGAAAGTGCGGGTA
>JAGNMT010000413.1 GCA_017991025.1 Verrucomicrobiales bacterium | reverse complement strand
CCGCCAAACCGAAGGAACCGAGCCGCTTCGAAGCCTCGGCCCGCGAGATCCTCGGCAAAATCTGGAACTGGATCGTCGTTGGCGACGAGCATCGCGACAAGGGCGTCACGATGGAGTTTGCGGTCGCGACGACCTGGCTGATTCGCATCGGGGTGCTCATCCTCGTCATCGGGATCGGATTTTTCCTCAAGTATTCCATCGCCCGCGGTTTCATTGGTCCTGTCAGTCGTGTCTTTCTCACCACGGTGACAGGTGCCGGACTCGTTGCCTGGGGACTGAGACTCTTTAAAGGGCGTTACGGTGTCCTTGGTCAGGGACTCGCCGGAGCGGGGTTTGCGACGCTCTATTTCAGCTTCTTCACCGCCCATCAACCGGATTATGCCATCATCGGCACGATGCCGGCCTTTGCGCTCATGGTCCTCGTGACGGTGGTTGCGGGAGTCGTTGCGATCCGTTTCAACTCGCTCCTCGTGGCCGTTCTCGGCCTGCTGGGCGGCTACGGAACACCGCTCATGATCTCGACCGGCAATGCGAGTGTCGTCGGACTTTTCAGTTACGTGCTCCTGTTAGGGCTCGGCATGTTCTTTATTGCCTCGCGGAAAAACTGGAGACTGCTGCACTACCTGAGTTTCTTTGCGACTTACATTCTTGTTCTGATGGCGACGGACAAGGAATTCAGGCCGGAGCGATTCTGGGAGTTCATGCCCTTCCTCCTTGCCTTCTTTGCGCTCTTCTCCTCGGTGACCTTCGTCTATCAGCTCATCCACCGCCGCACCGCGACCCTGCTCGAGCTGCTCTTCCTTTTCCTGAATGCGGGCGTCCTCGTGGCTTTTGCGGTGGGGTACATCCAATCGCGCTTCGAGCGTGAGGCGATTGCGATTCTTACCCTGGGACTCGCGATTTTTTACATCGTGCACATCGTGGTCTTCCTGAAGCGTGATATCCGCGACCGGGGGCTGCTCCTCAGCTTCATGGGACTGGCGGCCTTTTTTGTCGCGATCACCCTGCCGCTCGTTCTTTCGAAAGGCTGGATCACGGTGAGCTGGGCGCTCCAGGCTTTTGTGATGCTCTGGATCGCGTCGAAGATGAAAAGCGAGTTCCTCCGCCAATTGGCCTATCTGCTTTACCTCGTCGTCCTCGCGCGTTTTGCCCTCTTTGATCTCGAAGGTCAGTTTGGCGGCCTCGCGAAGGATCTCCCCTTCGGTGAGTATGCGATGGCGCTTGTCGAGCGGCTCGCTGTCTTCGGGATTCCGATCGCCTCATTTTTTGCGGCGGGCCGGCTCTTCACGCAGGAAGGGAACGGAGATCCCGCCTGGGTCGTCGGAGAGGGTAATGACATCAAACCCTGGTTCGGCCAGTCGGTCCTTTCCCGGGTTTGTTTCTGGGTCGTGGTTGCTCTTACCTTCGTCTATCTGAACCTCGAGGTGCTCCACAGCGTCGGGTCTTTCTACGATCCGCTCGTGCGGCCCTCCCTGACACTCGTTTGGCTCGGGCTCGGGGCCTTGCTCCTGCGTGAAATGCTCGCGAACCGCGAATCCGTGGCCAAGGTCTTTTTCTGGATGCTTGCCGCAGCGGTGGTCATCAAGGTGTTTCTCTTCGACTTCATTTACTGGAATCCCGGCTTCGATCTTGCCTTTGAACGGAACGCGTTTGTCCCCGGGTTCCTCATGCGGGCGCTCGACTACGGAGCGGTCGCGGTATTCCTGATCTTCGTCTCGCAGGTCCTCGGGAAAACCGGCGGTCGTGTCTCGATGGCGAGGATCTTCGGTTATGCGGCCCTCGTGTCCGTCTTCATCTATTCGAGCCTGGAAGTCTGGACCGGCTTGACCCGTTTTCTCAGTGTCTTTCGCATGGGCGGCATCTCGATCTTCTGGTCGCTCTTTGCGCTCGCCCTTCTTCTCGCGGGGATTTCAAAAAACCGCTCCGCCCTGCGCGCGATGGGACTGATCCTGCTCGCCGGAGTCGTCTTCAAAGTCTTCTTCATCGACCTCGCTGGACTCGACCAGCTCTACCGCATCGTGGCCTTTATCGTCCTCGGGATCGTTGTCCTCGTCGGATCCTTTCTCTACTTCAAATTCAGCAGCCGTTTCGAAACGGCCTCCGGGGAGACGAAGACTAACTCCGACGAATCATGAATATACGTCACCTCTGTTTTGCGATCATCGCGATGGGCCTTGTCAGGATCGAGGCACAAGACCCTGTCAGGTTCGAGAGTCAACCCTATCAATACCAGAGAGAAATCGTGGGAACGCCGGATGGCGAGGGACTCGGGAGCCTCCTTCTCGATCCGGAAATCTACCGCCATTCCGGTCCCTCTCATTCGAAGCTGCGTCTCGTGAAAAGGGACGGAGAAAATTTCGTCGAGCTCCCCTGGGTCGTTGAACCCGTTGAAAAGGCCCGGGCGGGGGAAGGGGAACAACGCATCCCCCACACGATCGAATCTTTCGAAGAAGCGGGTGATGGCAGCATCGAACTGACAGTGGTCCTCGCCGAAGGCCTCACGCCCCCGGCCCGGATGGAGATTCTGACACCGCTCAAGGACTTCGAGAAAAGCGTCACCGTCTCGTCCTCAACGGACGGCATCACCTGGTCGCCGCTCGTGAGCGATGGCCTGATCTTTGACTATGAGCGATTCCTCGATTTCCGCCGCACCAGTCTTGATCTTCCTGAGTCGAAATCACGGCGTTTCAGAGTCAGGATCTCCAGCGCGACCGATCAACAGCGATCACTGGTCAAGGAGCTGTCCCGAAGTCTGAGCGACTCCTCGGGCGTGACGATCAGCGAAAGTGAGGTGGTGGAAACGCGGATTTTCCGGATGGATGAAATCCGGTTTTTCACCGCCTCCAAAAAGCGCGACAGGAGCGGACATGAAGAGACCTCGAAACTGAAGATCCTCGAGCAAAAGCCGAACCCGGAAAGCAGGACGACGGAGATCCTCGTCGACGGAGGTGGCATCCCGATCCACGAGATCACACTGACTACCGCGGATCGTAATTTTCGCCGCGAGGTGAGTGTGCAGATTCCTAACAAATCTACCCCTGGTGGCTGGGAAACAATCCATAGGGGCCGCGTTCACTGTTACCGGGTCGGTGATTTTCACGACGAATCGCTCTCGTTTCGCTTCAACGAAGTCAGGAGCGATCATTACCGTATCGTCATCGAAAATCTGGACAGTCCTCCGCTCACGATCCAGTCTGTCACCGCTACGGGCGATCTCTATGAACTCCTCTTTCTCGCGGGGGAGGGGGATCAGTGCTCCATTTTCGTCGGCTCACCCGTGGAGTCGATGACCACGCCGCAGTTCGACACCGCAGCGATCATCGCAGCGAAGAATCAGAAGGTGAAGCGGGAGCGTTTCACCTTCGGTCCACTCACCGGGAATCCGGGCTTCAGCGCGGCTCCCCCGCCGGATCAGCGGCTTTTCGAGTCCAAAGGACTTCTCTGGGTCGCCATTGCCTCTGTGGTCGCCCTGCTCATCTTCGTGCTCTACCGCGCCCTGCAACGCGTCGAAGCGATCGAGGAAGAAAATTGAGCTAAAGTGAGGATCTGCTCCAGCGGGCCGCCAATTCTCCCCTAACCTTTCGGACGATGTGGCGTCGGGCGAGGCACCGCTTCCGTGCCGAACGCAGGACGCTTCTCCTCGAACGCGGCTTTACCGATCCTCGAGCCAAACGCGCGAGCAAGATCTACCGGATGAATGATGCACTCGCCGGACTTTGGGACTTTTCGCCCAATCGGCAACGGTGGTGCTGTTTCTTCTCAGGGGTGAGATCGGGGAAATTGGGCGACTTCATTGTGGAACCATATTGTCGCCTTTGCCTCGGTTGTCGTGAAAGTCTCCTAGTGGTCAGCCCGGGCTGCTATTCAATGCCGAGGAATTCCTCAATGTTCATGCCGATATCTTTGGCTATTTGCCGGAGAAGGAACGGGGAGAGATCTCTTCCCTCAGGTTTTACCCAAGTTTATCGAGGGTTTCGCCCCGGGGTGCACCGGGAAATCCGGGTACGAAATCAACAAAGAGCCCTGTTTCGGAGCACTTCTCAACCACTGCAGTCTACTTGCGCATTTTCGTGGTCTATTGCCATTGTGCCCAGACAGCAATCCCGCCCCTCACTCCTCCAGCCGCGCCAGCAGATCCTCGGTCGCGACGGCGTCGCCTTTGCGG
>JAGNMT010000412.1 GCA_017991025.1 Verrucomicrobiales bacterium | reverse complement strand
CCTCCGCGATGTTCGATGGAATCGAGACAGCGGCGCGCCGCATCTGCGCAGAAAGCCCATAGACCTCCTCTCGGGGAAATCCCTTCCTCATAGTATAAACAGAAAGAGCCAGCTGATGTGCCTTTTGCCATACGATCAAGTCTTCAAATGATTTTGCGGGTTTCAATAGGTTCTAACTTCTAGCTCCCAACTTCTTATCTCCTACTTCAGCTCGTTCCACTTATTCACGAGACCTTCCCTCACACCGCCTATCTCATAAAGCTTCTTCTTATCGTGAACCATTTCGGCGCGGCTGGTTCCGACGATGGCGTAGTCTTTGCGGAGATAGATAGCCTGTTCGGGGCAGACTTCCTCGCAAAGACCGCAATAAATGCAGCGGATCATGTCAATGTCGAAGGTTTTGGGGCGCTTCTCTACTTTGGCCCATTTATCTTCACTCGGAATCTCTTCGGGCTTGATCGTGATCGCCCGGGGCGGGCAGATGAACTCACAAAGCTGGCAGGCAACACAGCGTTCGCGGTCGTGCTCGTCTTTGACGAGAGCGGGAGCGCCCCGGTAATGCTCGGGAAGATGGCTGTCCCATTTTTCCTCGGGATACTGCATCGTGACCCTGGTTTTCCGGGAAAGGATGCTGATAAGGTGTCCGAGCGTCACTCGCATGCCGCTGATGAGGGCGGGAATGTAGAGCTGTTCCCACCACTTTAGTTTTGGACGTTCGACGATGATGGCCATTTGGGGAAGAGAGTCAGGAGTTGGGATACAGGAACTAAATGGCTAAAAGCTAAACAGCTACTTGAAGAACGCCAACAGGATGGCAGTGAGGACGACGTTGAAGAGGGCGAGTTCGAAAAAGACTACCCAGCCGAGGCGCATGAGCTGGTCATAGCGGAAGCGGGGAAGGGTCCACCGCACCACGATGAAGAAAAGGATGAAGGCGATGACTTTGGCGAAGAAGGTGCCGGTGTGAATGAGCCCGTGCCACCAGGGAACCACCGCATCAATATTCGCGGGTGCGAGCCAGCCGAAAGGAAGGCTCCAGCCGCCGAAGAAAAGGGTCACGGCGAGGCCTGAACCGATTATCATTGCGGCGTATTCTCCGAGGAAAAAGAGGGCGAACTTCATCGAGCTGTATTCGGTGTGGTAACCGCCGATAAGCTCTGTTTCGCATTCAGGAAGATCAAAGGGGAGACGGTTCGTCTCGGCGAACATTGAAGTTGTGAAAATGATGAAGGAGATAAAAAGCGGTATTGTGAGAACAAAGCCTTTCAGGCTCAGCGCCTCGCCCCAGAGCGGGAGTAGAGCCCAACCGTTAACCGCCTGTTCCTGAACAATACGGCCGAGATTGAGTTCGCCGTAGATCATGATCAGCGGAACAACCGAGAGACCGAGCGAGATCTCGTAGGAAATCATCTGGCTCGTCGAACGCACGCCGCCGAGGAAAGGATATTTTGAATTCGACGCCCAACCTGCAAGAACGATTCCGTAAACGGAGAGCGAAGCGATCGCGAAGACAAAAAGCGGGCCGACATCGAGATCGGCAATGACCATTTTCTCCCCGAAAAGGCGGCTCCCGAAGGGAAGCACGGCACAGGTTAGCAGGGCGGGCACCATCGTGAGGGCGGGCGCGAGCCAGAAGTAGAATTTGTTCACGTGGGCGGGAGTGAAGTCCTCTTTGAGGAGGAACTTGATTCCGTCGGCGACGGCCTGTAGCAGACCGAAGGGACCTACGCGGTTAGGGCCGACCCGGTCCTGAATCGCGGCACTGACGCGACGTTCCGCCCACACCGACATGGCGACCATGGGCAGTGTCACGAGGAACACAAAGACCACGATCTTGATGACGGCTGCGATGATGATATGCCAATCCATTTAAAATAGGGGGGTCAGCCGACGATTAGGCCCGAGGCTATGCGTTGTTTCTCGCGCTCGAGGAGCGGAATGGTGATACCGGTCTCAAGTAAAGGAAGTCCCAGATCACCGATCTGGCCCCAGGTGAGTCCGGAAAACTCGGGGACTTCGGCCGCCAGTTGTTTGAAGAGATCGGTCACGGCATAGATTCCGTTTCCACCACCGGTGGCCTGGACGAGGTCACGGATGATTTCCCAGGATTCGAGGGTCTGGCCGGGGGCATCGACGACCTTGTTGAGGCGCTGAAGGCGACCGGTTGCGTTGATCATTGTGCCGGACTTCTCCGCCCAGCAGGCACCGGGAAGGACCACATCACTGGCATCGGCCGTCGCGTTCGCCAGCGGATAGGAGGAAAGAAGAAAATCCAGTTTGCCGAGGAGTTCGGTGCTAAATCCGGCGTCGTCGACGAGATTTTCCTGAAGGGCGATGAGTCCCTTGATACGTCCCTGCTCGATGCCGAGCTTGATTGCTTCAATCTGCGAGCCCGGATCCTCGAGCCCGAGGATGATCTTGACACCGTTTGTGTTCGGGTTGCGATCCGCAGAGATCAGGTAACCGTCCGCTTCTCCGGTTCGGGCGACCGTATCGATGTGCCCGGCCTTGAGGTGTTTTGTCAGGCGGTTGACCATGAGCAGTTCCTCGTTCGTCATTCGTGCCGAGGCGATCAAGGCGATCTCGCTGCCGTCGAGCGCGGAAAGTTTATCGGCAGCGGTGGCAATGGCTTCGGTCCAGCTCGCGAGGCGGTGGTGGCTGCCGCTTTTCACGAGCGGGTCAGTGAGGCGGGCGTCGCTTTCGATCCAGTGGAAATTGAGACGGTGCGAGTCGGGCATCCAGTCCGAGTTGACGTCATTGTTCTGACGCGGATCGACGCGGTAGATTTTGTTTTCGCGGGCAAAGACGGTGATGTTGCAGCCGGTCGCGCAGTTGGTGTCGATCGTTTTTGTCTCGCGCATGAACCAAACCCGCATCTGAAAGCGGAAATCGTTCGAGGTGAGTGCTCCGACGGGGCAGATGTCGACGGTGTTGAGCGAATAATTGTTCGCCAGTTCCCGACCCGGATAAACGGTGAGAACGGTGTGACTGCCGCGGTCGGTGAATCCGAGGACCGGATCATCGGCGATTTCGTCAGTGAAACGAATACATCGGCTGCACATGATGCAGCGTTCGTCATCGAGACGAACACGGGGACCCACATCGACGTTTTTCGGCTTTTTGACTTTTTGCTCACGGAAGCGCGATTCGCCTTTGCCGTGTTCGACGCTGAACTCCTGAAGACTGCACTCCCCGGCCTGATCGCAGATCGGGCAATCGAGCGGGTGATTGGCAAGGAGTAGCTCCATGACGCCTTTGCGGCACTCTTCGGTGAGGGGCCCAGTCGTGCGGATGCCCATGTTCGGGCCGATCGTGTTCGCGCAGGCGATGACGGGGCGGGGGATCCAGGAGATCGGGAGATGGCCGTTTTCGTCGGGCACCGGGGCATCGGCTCCAGGTGCTGGGCGGGGAGGCATGCCCATTTCGACAAGACACATGCGGCAGTTGCCGGGAGAGGTCAGCTTCGGGTGATAGCAGTAGTGCGGGACTTCCACGCCGGCCTGACGACAGGCTTCGATCATTCGCATTCCCTTCGGAAACTGATGCCATACACCGTCAATCTGAACGTCAACGAGATCTGTTTTTACTTCGCTCATCTCAAGTTCTCAAAGGCCGGCAGCGGCTGTCAGGGTTTCGGCATTGACGATGGCCCCTTCGAGCTCGGGCCGGGTGTCGGCAATCAGTTCTTTGCGGAACTTCTCCACAAAGCTCTCAGTCGGCCAGGAACAGGCTTCGCCAAAGGCGCAAATGGTTCGCCCGTCGATGTTGCGGGCGACCCCCTCGAGGGTGTCGATGTCACCGGGAGAGGCTTTTCCGGCAACAACCCGATCCGTGATTTTTTTCATCCAGAGGGACCCTTCGCGGCAGGGAGTGCACTGACCGCAGGACTCGTGGGCGTAGAAGTTGTTAATGTTGTTCAGCACCCAGCTGATGGAGCGGCTGTCGTCGATGACGATCACTCCGCCCGATCCGGCCATGGAGCCGCAGGCGGCGAGGGTGTCAAAGTCCATCGGGATGTCCCAGATCGTGAGTTTGCGGGCGCTGTCGCCTTTGCCAACGGTGAAAATCTCGTCGGCCCGCAGCACCTTTGCCGAGGAGCCGCCGGGGATCACGGCCTTGAGCTCCCGGCCTGCTTTGAGGCCGCCACACATGTCATTGATGAGTTCGCCCATCGTCACTTTGCCGACTTCGG
>JAGNMT010000411.1 GCA_017991025.1 Verrucomicrobiales bacterium | reverse complement strand
CTGTATTCCCCGGTCACCCAATATTCACCGACCTGGCGGCCAACGGACAAGTGCTCTTTGATCCAGGCGTTTTCCTGAATCTCCCGGGTCATTATTTCCGCCGGGTCACGGGTGTCCCGGTAGAGATAATCCCGATCCGCGACGATGCCGACGCTGATACGGCCATTTCGCATCGGAATGTACCAGAACCAGCCCTTCTCCGGAACATAAGCGACGGTGGTCGAGCCGGCGTCGAGACCCGGATCTCGCATCGCCCCTTCGAAGTACGTCCAAATGGCGACCTTGTTAAGCTCCGGGTCACGCTTCCGCCAGCGGTTCTTCGCCGCGACGAAGCAATCCCGACCCGAGGCATCCACGACGACCCGGGCACGGAATTCATGCCGGGTTCCCCCATGATCTTCGGCAATGACACCGGTGACAGTGCCGCTGTCGTTGCGAATCAGATCGAGGACTTTGTGTTGTTCGCGCACTTCGGCTCCCTCGCTCCGGGCTTTGTCGACGATCATCTGATCAAATTCCGATCGTTCGACCTGCCAGGTCACGGCCGAGGCATGGGAGTCGTGTTCGAAAAAGTAAAATGGCTTTGAGATAAGCCCGTCGGTAGAGACAAACTGGACGCTGTGTTTTTGCTGAAACCCGATCTCCTCCATTTTTCCGATGAGACCGAGCCGGTCGAGGGTATACCAGCAAAAGGGCATCATCGACTCGCCGATGTGGTAACGGGGAAACTTCTCCTTCTCGAGAACAAGGACGCGGTGGCCCTCCTTCGCGAGTAACGCGGCGCTTGTGGAACCCGCCGGTCCGGCCCCTATAATGACGACATCCCAGAGGGTTTGATCCATGAGTAAAGAGAGTTGATTACGAGTTGGATACGTGCCGGACCCACTTTTCGGATTCGTTGCTTCGTGGAAGTATTTCCACGATGTCGGCAAAGACGATCCCGTCGCGATCGAGGAGCTGATTGCACCGTCCGTAAAGGATTTCGCCGGGGCGCTGATGCAGCGATCGGGCGATTCGCTCATCGGCGGGAACCGAAAAATAGGCGGCCGGGCGGCCATAATGCTCGACCGCGTATTCCCCGAGAAGCGCACCGAGAGGCTTTCGACCGGCTCGCACCTGGGCCTGCATCTCTTCGGGTAGAGCGGAGAGCTGAATCGCGATCGCTCCGTATTCCACAGGCGCATCCGAGGCGGCCGCGTGCAGGGTGACGAGACGCATGACAAAAGCGTCACTCGATTCGTGCTCGTGGACCTCAAGGTAGAGCTTCGAATGATGGAAGGCAGCCAGGGTGGGCGTCATGTCATTCGAATGGACGAGGAGAGAACGGTAGGGATAAGGAACCTCCTCTCCCGGGATGAATCTGAAATCAGGCAGGTCAACCCCCGCCTTTTCATAGAAAAAGTGAAAGGGAAGCAGCCGGTGCAGGGCTTCGGCGAGAGCAGATCCCGCCTCCCTGCGGCGGTCATCGGCTCGGGAATCAGGTGTAGCGTGCATCGCGATGGTGATCGAGAAAAAATCCGTGAAGAAGACGGTCGATCTGGAGAAGTCCGTCCCGGCTGATGATGATATCGTCACCCTCGATGCTGAGGTAACCGCGCTTTTTCAAGTCATCGAACTGGATAGCAAAGCGCACCACCGGATCCACGCCGTATTTGTTCCGGAAATAACTGAGACTGGTCCGGCCCAACTTCAGTTGCAGGACAAATTCACGGATAAAACGTTCTTCGTGATTGGTCTGATAGGCCCGGAAAATGGGAAGATCGCCCTTGTCCAACTCGGTCATGTAGGGGCCTACATCCGCCTGATTCTGGTAATGGACACCGCCGAAGTGCCCGAAACTGGCGACCCCTGCGGAAAGCAGGTCGGCCCCTTCCCAGAGGCTGTCGCGGTAGACAAATTTCGTCGTTTCGGGATTCTTGACCACGGTGTAGGCACTGCTGACGGTGTATCCGGCGGCCTCGAACTGGGTAAAAGCCCAGTCGACCCAGGCACGCTTCGTTTTCCAGTCGGCGACCGGTGCGGTGACAGCCCCCGATTCCTTCATCTCTTTGAAAATGGTGGTGTTGTAGGGGATTTCCATTTGATAGATGGTGACACAGTCGGGGTCCTGCTCGATCGCGGTGCGGACCGATCGCTCCCAGTTTTCGGGGGTCTCGTCCATCATCCCGGCGATGAGGTCAATATTCACCTGATCAAACCCGAGCGTCTTTGCAAAATCGATTGCCCGGTATGCCTCCTTCGAACGATGCGCGCGACCGTTTACTTCGAGGATGTGATCATCAAAACTCTCGATCCCGAGACTGAGCCGGGTGACGCCAATGTCACGCAGGGCCTCGAGTTTTTTCTCGGTGAGCGTTCCTGGCTCCGCCTCGAAGGCAACCTCTTCGGTCTCGTCCCAGGGGAAAAGATCTTTCATCCGGTTCGTGAGATCGGTGAGCTGGTCGATCGAGAGATAGCTCGGCGTACCTCCCCCGAAGTAGACGAACTGCGGCTTCCGACCCGCTAGATAAGAGGTCCGGGAGTAGCGCTCGAACTCCTTGATCCCGGCATCGAGATAGGCGTTGATTTCGGAAGCGTTCTTGTCGGTGTAAACCCGGAAGTAGCAGAAGTGACAGCGTTTCCGGCAGAACGGGATGTGAAAATAGAGCCCTAGTTTGGTGTCGGCGGGACGGGGCGAGTTCAGGACTTCGTAAACGGCATCCTTATACTCGGGTTTCCAGAAAGAAAACGGCGGGTAGTTTGCAACGAAGTAGTTTCCCACCTCGGTCTGTTCGGTCGCGGCAGCGTCGAGAGGGACTTTCAACTGGCTGATAACGCCCGCGGGCTGAGCAGATTTTGAAGGAGTGGCCATGGGAGAATTGGAGGAGTGGATTGATGGAACGGTGGAGAATCGGAGCGTTGCGGAGATGGACGGAGCAATGGAGCTGTAGGGCAAGCGTTCCGCTTGCCGCCGGAGTGTTGGAGTGAGCTAATGGGTGAGATTGGAATATCAATAGGTTACGCTCAGACTCGTGATTCGCGACTCCTGCCCCGTGACTCTTGACTCACTTCCTGAAACCATACACCACCCCGTCTTCGCCGCAAATCACGAGGGTCCCCCGTGATGCCGCCGGAGAGGCTTTAATCTGCGTGCCAAGTTCGAAGTTCCAGACCTCGGCCCCGTCGTTCCGATTGACCGCATAGAGCCGACCGTCCATGCCTCCCTGCCAGACGATGTCGCCGCTCACAAGGGGCGAGCTGTCGAGGGATCGCGGAGCTGTAAAGGCCCACTTTTCAGCCCCTTGGACCCGGTCATAGGCGACGAGGCGCTTGTCCGGCCCGGCGGCGTAGAGAAGCGTCTCGTCCACGGCCGGGGAGGCGAGATACTCGACGCCGGTCTTGATTTTCCAGACCGTTTCCCCTGAGGCGATGTCGATCGCGATGATTTCACCGGCATTGTGGGCGACATAGCAGATCCCGTCGCGTACCGTCGACGTGTTGGCAATGTAGGAACCGATCTCGATCTCACGCTTTTCGCCACTTCCATCGGCGGGAATCACGTATAGAATGCCGTCGCATCCGCCGAAGGCAATCGCCGTGCTCCCGGCCAGCTTGATCATCGAGGGCGTTGATACAATGTAATTGCCGGTCTCGTGCTTCCAGATGACCGCTCCGGAATCGCCGTTCAGACAATAGAGGAAAAAATCCTGACTGCCGATGTAGATCTGCGGGACACCTGCTTCCGAAACAAGTGTATTTACGCCGCCCTCAATTTTCCCCTCGGTTTCGAAACGCCAGACTTCCCGGCCCGAGGCCACCTCCAGCGCATATACAAAGCCGTAGGTATCCCCGAAATAAACCCGCTCGCCAAGCACGGCACCCGGTGCGGTGATCGGGCCCTCGGCTTTGAAGGACCAGATCAGCGCCCCGGTAATGAGATCAATCGCGTAAAACCGGCCATCCTGACTGCCCACAAACACCCTCGCATTCGCCACCACTGGAGTGGCTTCGATCGGGGGACGCTTCTTTCCCGCCGCCACCTCGGGTTCAAAGGACCAGGCCATCGATAAGGGGGGCGCGATCACTTCCCGACTCAACCCTTGCATCTCGGCATCACCACGAAAGAGCGGCCAGTCGGTCTCTAGAGCGGAACCCTCGGATTTGCTGCCGGGATCCACTTCACCTGATTCGTGCCGCTCGCAAGCAGTCAGGAAGAAAAG
>JAGNMT010000410.1 GCA_017991025.1 Verrucomicrobiales bacterium | reverse complement strand
CAAGAATCGGAGCGCGCCTCCGCGCTCAATAGTCATTAAATCCAAAATATATTTTAAGAATACCGCTTGGTTGTCAAATGTTTCATTCGGGGATAATGATTTTGCGATGAGCGCCCAAAATCCGTTCCTGAAGGGGACGAGAAACCCCCATTTTCCGACCACGAATTGGACTCTGATTCGAACGATCCAGCACTCGAGCGGACCGGATGCCGTGGCGGCGATGGAGATGCTCACGGGGGTAAACTGGCGGCGGCCCTGATGGACCAAAGTCGAAGATTGGATATGACGCAAGATTTGACCAAATTGAATCGGGAGACGTAGAGATTGTAATGAAGTTTGTTTTTCTCTTTGTGCTCACTGCTATATCGCCGCTCTTCGCAGCAGAAGGGGTCACTCTCACCGTCACGGTGACGGATATTCCGGGAGTTAAAGGCGATATGCTGATCGGTCTATACAACTCTGTCGAGTCCTTCACTGACGCGCCGCTTCCCGAGTCGCCGAAGATCACTCTGGTTACAAAGGACGACCTTGTGGCAACGATTAAAAACGTGAAGCCCGGCATCTATGCGATTGCGGTGATTCAGGATCTCAATCAGAATGGTATCCTCGATAAGAACTTTCTGGGAATACCCAAAGAGCCGCTCGCCTTTTCCGTGATCAAAAAGATCCCGATGGGCAAGCCGAAATTTGCCGACTGTTCCTTCGAGGTCAAAGAAGAGGATATGGCCTTGACCATTCCGCTCACGGTGGAGTGAACAAGATAGCGGCTCCCGCAATGTTCCCGCACTGCGGCCTCACAGAGGCCACCTACAGGACGGGTCGTGCACGAAAATGTTTGATCACAGTTGCAAATCCCGGTCGGTGACCGCACCTTCCGATGCCGAATTCACCAGCTTCGCAAATTTCGCGAGGACGCCGCGGGTGTAGCGGGGTTTTGGCTGCTTCCAGGCCTTTTTGCGTTTTGCGAGATCCTTGTCTGAAACGTGAAGGGTCATTTCGCGTTTCTCGGCGTCGATGGAGATTTTGTCCCCGTTCTCGACGAGAGCAAGCGGGCCGCCGACGTAGGCTTCGGGCGTGATATGGCCGATCACAAAACCGTGACTGCCTCCGGAAAATCGTCCGTCAGTGATGAGCGCGACCTCTTTGCCGAGTCCGGCACCCATGATCGCTCCGGTCGGGCCTAGCATCTCGCGCATCCCCGGACCGCCTTTGGGTCCTTCCATGCGGATGACGACCACGTCGCCCTTCTTAATCTTCCCTTTGAGAATCGCCTGCATCGCTTTCTCTTCCGAGTCATAGACCTTCGCAATGCCTTCAAAGGTGAGGCCCTCTTTGCCCGAGATCTTCGCCACGGCGCCCTGGGGGGCGAGATTGCCGTACAGGATGACGAGGTGACTGTCTTTCTTGATCGGTTTATTGAGAGGGCGGATAATGGTCTGGCCTTTAGGGTAGGGTTCCACCTTCGCGAGATTCTGGGCCATCGTTTTGCCGGTCACGGTCATGCAGTCGCCGTGGAGGAGTCCCGCTTTCAGGAGCATTTTCATGAGCGGCAGCGTGCCGCCGATTTCAACGAGTTTCATCATCACGTTTGCCCCGCTCGGCTTGAGGTCCGCGAGAACGGGGACGCGCTTGCCGATGCGGGTGAAGTCATCGATGGAAAGTTTCACCTCTGCCGCGCTTGCCATGGCGATGAGGTGGAGAACCGCATTGGTCGATCCTCCGAGGGCGATCACGACGGTGATGGCATTTTCAAAAGCCTTCTTTGTCATGATGTCGCGCGGGCGAATGTTTTTCTGGATGAGATTAACGACGGCGGCTCCGGCGTCGAAGCAGTCCATCATTTTCTCATCGCTCACCGCCGCCTGGGCGGAGCTGTTCGGCAGGCTCATGCCGAGGGCTTCGATCGCGCTCGCCATCGTGTTCGCGGTGTACATTCCGCCGCAGGAACCCGGTCCGGGGATCGCTGTCTCGGTGACGCCCTCGAGTTCCGCGTCGTCGATTTTTCCGGCGCTGTGTTTGCCGACGGCCTCGAAGACGGAAACGATATCGACATCTTCACCCTTGTGGCAGCCGGGCTTGATCGTGCCGCCATAGACAAAGACGCCTGGTCGATTCATGCGGGCGATTGCCATTATACAGCCCGGCATGTTCTTGTCACAGCCGCCGATCGCAACGACCCCGTCCATGCCTTCGCAGGCGACGACCGTTTCGATGGAGTCGGCGATGACTTCGCGGCTCACGAGGGAGTACTTCATTCCTTCGGTGCCCATGGAAATGCCGTCCGAGATCGTGATGGTGTTGAATTCGACGCCTTTTCCTCCCGCGGCATCGACGCCCTTGACTGACTCTTTGGCGAGCTTGTCGATGTGCATGTTGCAGGGGGTCACCATGCTCCAGGTCGAAGCGATGCCGACGATGGATTTTTTAAAATCGTCATTGGAGAATCCGACCGGGTGCAGCATCGCCCGGCTCGGGGCGCGGTCCGGACCATCCAGCATCGGGCCGGAAAACTGGCGGTGGGCAGGCGTGGCGGATTTTTTAGGGGAGGATTTTGGGCGATTCGACATGGTGAGAAAGCTGAGGGCAACATATCTGTATGACGCGGGAGGCGTCAAGGAGGGATAAGGCGGAGAGCAGCCGCTCAAAAACGGGTTTCAAAGCCGATTGCCCGTATCGCGCACCAGCCTTTAATGGCTTCGAACAAGGCGAAGGCTCCGAGCGCGCAGGCTCCGGAGCCCCAGAAATCATGCTCCGTCCAAAAGATGAGATAGATTCCCGCACCGAGCGCGAGGAATCCGAGGACACCCCGGAAATACCGCCCGCGCTTATCGATGTTGCATTGCCAGTTCATCATTTTTAATGCGTTACTCCGTCAGAGATCACCATCCCGCTCCCTTCGTCTTTGTCTGGATACGACACAAATACATATCTGCCGTCAGATAAAGCACCGTTCCATCATTTCCCCAGGTACAGTTGGCGGTTCGCTCTCCCGTGGAGATACGGCCGAGGAGTTTGGCTTCCGGGGAAAAAATATAGATTCCACCGGGGCCGGTGGCCCAGAGATTGCCTTTTTCGTCGACTTTCATGCCATCGGGCAGGCCGGGAAGTCCCTCTTTCACGGCAGCCGTCGCATCGTAAAAGAGACGCCCCTCCCCGAGGGTGCCGTCCCCCTTGACCGGAAAGGCCGTCCAGGTGGCTGCTTCGGGATCGGATTGCGCGACGTAGAGAGTCTTAAAGTCCGGGGAGAAGGCGAGCCCGTTGGGGCGGGTGATCGTTTTGGTTAGAAGGGTCAGTGTTCCGTCCGCCGCGAGGCGGTAGACGCCGCAGAAGTCGAGCTCTCTGAGCGGATCCTCCCAGCGATTCGGCAGTCCGTAGGGAGGATCGGTGAAATAGATCGTCTTTCCATCCGGTCCGAGGCAGGCATCGTTCGGGCTATTGAGGCGCTTGCCCTCGTAATTATCGACGAGGGTGCGCTTTCCCCCTTTTGCGGTGAGCACGGAGAGGCGCCGATCGCCGTGTTCGCAGGAGATGAGTTGCCCTTTTTCATCAAGGATGAGCCCATTGCTCCCCGGCTCCGCCCCGTAGTCGGCCACACCGGTATAGCCAGCGGGTTGGAGCCAGGTCTTCGCCCCCACTCCCTCGTCCCAACGGACGACACGGTTGTTCGGGATATCGGAAAACAGGATATAACCCCCGAAAGGATGGGCCTTTTCGGGCACCCAGACCGGTCCCTCGGCCCAGAGGAACCCGGAGGACAGGACGGTAATCGGGCTGTCTTCGGCGAGCAGATCACCGAGAGCAGGGTCGAGGCGAATAACTTCCCCGAGGTGAGGAAAGTTTGTCGAATCCTGTGCGCTAGTGTTATAAACGGGTAAAATGACGAGAGCCAGAGCCGATACTTGAATTGAGAGGATCAGTTTGCGCATCATCGGGATAGGTTGAAGATAGGGGAATTTTGTTTGGGATATTATCATTGTTAACAGACTTATGAAGGAGAAATCAAGCCATAAGGAGGATGGGGAGGATAAGATTCCAAGAATCGACCCCGAGGCCCCGGGTATTCCGGCGGGCGAAGAGCTGGCTATAGATCCGGTTGGCGGCGATGAGATCGATCCTATCGACAGATGGTGGGATGACTTAAAGGTCCCGGACCGCAGTAAAGTGACGAATCGCCGGCTCGAAGAGTTGGATGCGGATGCAC
>JAGNMT010000409.1 GCA_017991025.1 Verrucomicrobiales bacterium | reverse complement strand
GCCTTTCCGCGACGCGCAGTTTCGCTGGGCCGGCACCGTACTGTCCGCTTTCGGTATTTGCTACAACAGCGACGTGCTCGCCCGCCTCGGTATCAAAGAAGTCCCCGATACCTGGTCGGCCCTCGAAGATCCGCGCTACTTCGGGCAAATCTCCCTGGCCGACCCCACGAAGTCGGGCTCGACGACAAAAGCCTTTGAAATGCTCGTTCAGGAACGCATCCAGACCCTGCAGCGGGAAAAGGGACTCTCTGAAAGTGAGGCCTTGAACGCCGGCTGGAACGACGCAATGCGCCTTATCCTGAGAATCAGCGCGAACAGCCGCTATTTCACGGACTCTGCGGCCAAAGTCCCCCGCGACGTCGCGATGGGTGACGCCGCCGCCGGAATGTGCATCGATTTTTACGGTCGCACCTTCAACGAAATCTATCGCTCGCCTGAAACAGGCGATTCGAGGATTCACTTTGTGATGCCTCGCGGAGGCACCTCGATCGGAGCCGACCCCATCGGCATGCTCCGCGGCGCGCCACAACCCGAACTCGCCCATTTCTTCATCGAGTTTGTCCTTTCCCCGGAGGGACAGAAACTCTGGAACTACCGCCCCGGAACGGAGGGCGGCCCGCGTCGTTTCGCCCTGAGACGACCGCCGATCCGTAAGGACTTCTACAACGTCACCAATCAACTTTCCATGACGGATCCCGAGGTCGATCCCTATATCATCAGTGCCGGTTTCACCTATCATCCCGAGTGGACCGGCCCTCTTTTCGGGGCTCTGCGCTTTATCATCCGGGGAGCCTGCATGGACCCTCATGAAGAACAATTGGCGGCATGGCGGGTGCTCATCGCGGCAGGCCTGCCAAAGGAAGGGGTCAGGCAATTTGAAGACATCAGTGCGATCTCCTACGAGCGGGTCATTTCTGAAATAGCCCCTGCGCTCAAGACCGCCGACAAGGTCAAACAAGTCACGATGGCCCGGGAATTGGCGGAATCCTTCCGTTTTCATTACAAGAATATTTCGGATAAATGGAGCCTAACGCACTAAACAAAAGGGATTAACAAATGAATCGATCTCTGGCAATCGCCATTTATAGCTTCACATCGGTATTCTTCGCCCTCTTTTTTGTTTTCCCGATCTGGCACACCGTTCAGGAAGCCTTCGTCACGACGGATGGCACGATCACCTTTGCTTATCTTGGCGAAATCTTCCGGAATCATCTCTATGTCGAAGGGCTCGTGAACTCGTTTTATATGGGACTCTTCACGACCGCCCTGGCCCTGTTGATCGCCCTGCCGCTCGCGCTTATTGGCAACACCTGGCAGTTCCGGGGAAAAGAGGTCCTGAATTCGCTCATTCTCGTCCCATTGATCCTCCCTCCCTTTGTCGGAGCCCTCGGGATTCGACAATTCCTCGGTCAATCCGGGGTTGTTAACACCCTGCTCATCGATCTGGGTCTGATGGATGCGACCATGCCCTTCGACTGGCTCGGTGAAGGACGCCTGGCGGGTATCGTCCTGATGAACGCCCTTCATCTCTACCCGATCGCCTACTTGAACATCTCCGCCGCTCTCGCGAACCTTGATCCGGCGATGGAGGAAGCCGCTGAAAATCTCGGATGCCACGGGATCCGGCGGCTTTTCCGGGTCACCTTTCCCCTCATCATGCCGGGAATTTTTGCGGGCTCAACGATCATCTTTATCTGGGCCTTCACCGAACTGGGGGTGCCTCTCGTCTTTGACTTCGACCGGGTCACCTCGGTGCAGATTTTCGAGGGACTGAAGGATCTCAGTGGCAATCCCTTTCCCTACGCGCTCGTCGTGGTCATGCTCGTCGCGACAGTGCTCTTCTATCTCACTGGAAAATGGTTTTTCGGCCGTGAGAATTTCTCCGGCTCAGGTCGCGCTTCCACCGGGAGAACGTTTCGTACCGCAACGCCTCTGATTTCCTTTCTTTGCGTCGGCTTCTTCAGCTTCGTCACGATGATCGCGATCCTCCCCCATCTAGGAGTCATCCTCCTGTCCCTTTCCAACGACTGGTATGCGACGATTTTGCCCACGGCGCTCACCGGGCAACACTACGAGGACGCTCTGGGACATCCGCTCACGATCCATTCTATCGCGAACTCACTAAAATACGCGGCGCTCGCGACCGGTCTCGACGTTATTCTCGGCATCGGCGTAGCCTACGTGGTCGTCCGCACGCGCCTGCCCGGGAGACAACTCCTCGATGCCATGGCAATGCTGCCCCTCGCGGTTCCGGGCCTCGTCCTCGCCTTCGGCTATCTCGCGATGACCCGCGAGGGAAAACCTTTCGACTTCCTCATCCTCGGTGAGGACCCTATCCTTATTCTTGTGATCGCCTATGCGGTACGGCGACTCCCCTACGTGGTGCGTTCCGCCGCCGCCGGATTCCAGCAAACCAGCGTCAGCCTTGAGGAGGCAGCGCAAAATCTCGGCAGCACGCCTCTACGCGCCCTCCGCAAAATAACCCTCCCGCTCATCGCGGCTAATCTCATTGCCGGCGGACTCCTCGCCTTTTCTTTTGCCATGCTGGAAGTCTCGGACTCCCTCATCCTTGCCGAACAACAGCAGCATTTCCCCATCACCAAAGCCATGTATGCCCTGATCTCGTCGCTCGGAACAGGACCGAACCTCGCTTCCGCCCTGGGCGTCTGGGCCATGATTTTCCTTGCCGTCACGATCACCGGGGCGGGCATTATTCTAGGCCGGAAGATGGGGGCTTTGTTTCGGGTTTAACGCCACCCATCGAAGGTGAGCAGGGTGGAGGTCTGGTTGAAATAATTATATAATATTGACAAATACCATAATTATTATAATATTTACCACTATCATTTCACCCATCTCTTTTTAACAAATGATTCAACGACTCGCGATTCTAGCACTTGGTTCATTAGCGCTCGCCCATGGGGGCAACGCGACTGAAAAGGAAGCAGCGGTGAAACAGAAGATACCGATGATAAGTCCCTGGGATGCCAATCAGTGGGAACCCGGCAGCGATCATAGTTTCTGGCGCGCGGGGACCGGGAAGGCTGAAGAGGCAGGCGCAGAAGCCGCCAAACCGTCCGCGAAACCCATCCCCTCCCCGACCGGCACTCCCGCCAAACCCGATTTTTCCAACAGACAGTCCGAGAAGTAACCAGCTCCCCGTCTTTGCGCCGTCTGCCAATGCCGTCGAGCCCTGGAACCACAAAGCCCCCGCAAACCGCTGCGGGGGCTTTTGTGTTTTTGACCACCGGCCTTTATTGCGCCTGATTCTGCAGCCGAAAAGGATTGAGTCCCGGGGATGTCTCGCCCTATCCTGGTGAACCCTCATGAACTTCCCCCCTCGCCTCCTCTGCCTCGGCCTTTTTCTGTTGATCAACCCTTTAACCGACACCGCTGCGCTGGACCTCGCGGACGGGCAGTTCCCGGTGCAGTCCAATCTCCGGGCCGGGGCAGCGAAGGTGGACATCACTCCCGCCGAGACCGAAGGCGTCTGGGTCACAGGACATCGTCGTCAAGTCCACGGAGTCCGCGATCCGCTCAGGGCCGGAGTGCTGGTGCTCGACGACGGGGAAACCAAAGCCGCCATCATCACCCTCGATACAATCGGGGCCTGGGAGGAACTCGTAAAACCGGTTCGCGAACAAATCGAAAAGGAAACCGGCATCCCCGCCGCCAACATTCTCATCACCGCTTCCCACAACCATTCCGCGCCCGGCTTTGTCGAAAACCTGAAGTGGGGGGCCGAGTTAATCGCCAAACTCGTGGCGACCGCTAAAAAGGCGGCGGCGGAACTGCGTCCGGTCTCCGTTGGATACGGGGAGGAGAAAATCAGTTTTGGGATCAACCGCCGCAAGGTCGTCGACGGACGGGCCGTCGTTAGCCTGAACCCGGACGGCCCGAACGACCCGCGCGTGAAGGTGCTCCGCTTTGATGACGGGCAATCGCTCACGCCTGTCGCGGTTCTGATGCATGCGGTATGCCATCCCTGCTTTTTCACCTGGGGTGACAAGGGAAGCGTGCCCTACCCCAAAGGCTATCCGAAAATGAGCGGCGATTTCCCCGGTGAAGCGCAGACCTTTGTCGAGGCGGTCTACGGAAATAAGACAAGCGCCCTCTTTATGCAGGGCTGTGCAGGGGACATCCGGCCGAATCTTCCGGGATTTCCCTACCGTTGCGCCGACGAAGCTGATATCCAGTGGGCCGGACGCGTCC
>JAGNMT010000408.1 GCA_017991025.1 Verrucomicrobiales bacterium | reverse complement strand
GGTGTCACCTCTAAGCAGATCAATGAAGCGATCGGCTTTCCGCTCTTTGCGGAGACGGTTCTCTGGACCAACAAGCCCGAGGATGTCGCGGCACGGCTCGATTGGCCTCGCGAATCCAAAACCGCCATCGGAGAAAGTTATCGCGCCTACCCGAACGACAAATATCGTTTCCTCGGAGCACGCCCCTATTCCGCAGCCCTTTACGGTGAGGGGGAGCAGGTCACCGCAATCTCAATCGTCTTCGCCAACAAAGGCGATTCCTTCGGTGCGGGCGGCACCGGGGAGGAACATTTCATCAAAGGCAAACCGGTCCCGGGAGGCATGGAGGGCGTGCGCCTCATTATGGAAAACGATGCGGAACTGATCAGTGGAAAACTCACCACACTTCTCGGCGAGGCGACCAAACAACGCTTCGGTGAAGGCGAGTCACGGGTGGAAGTGCAACGCTGGGATTGGGCTGGGCACGCCTTTCTCCTTTCAAACGTGCCGGATGAGTATGTTTCTCTCGCCGTTCAACCAATCGCCGCCGCCGACAACCGCGGAAACACCGCCAAGGTCTCCGATGCGACTGTTCGCGAACGGGCCCGTGGATTTATTGAAAAGCGGGACAACGGCGACGTCGTGATCTCCAACATCCCCATGGTCGATCAGGGACCGAAGGGCTACTGTGTGCCCGCCACGGCGGAGCGTTGCATGCGCTTCCTCGGAATCCCGGCGGACATGTATCTCCTCGCCATGGCCGGCGAAACAAAGGCCGGAGGCGGGACTTCTGTGGAACTTCTCCTCTCAAATATCGGAAGTGATATCAAACGAAAAGGCCGCTCTTTTGACATCACCGACGGTGAGTTGAAAATGCGGGACCTCAAGAAATCCATCGACAGCGGGATTCCGGTGATCTGGGCGCTCTTCAGCACGAAGACCTTTAATGAAATTGCCAACGAACGCACCAAAGCGCGCAAAGATTCCTGGGAATCCCACAAAACCATCGTCGCCGCAGCAGCCGCCAATCCGTCCCTGACTCCCGACTCCGACACGGCTCACGTCGTCATCATTATGGGCTACAACGAGGAAACGGATGAGATCGCCTTTTCCGATTCGTGGGGCGAGAACTACCAGGAACGCTGGATCACCCTGCCGGAGGCGGAACAAGTGTCGCAGAAGCGGTTTTATATTATCGGTTTGTGAGTTAAAGAGGGTCGGGCCGGCTGGTCGAGAGGGTTGACCCTGAGTCCGGGTTTCAGGTTTCAGGTTCTCTGAATCAGGGTGTAACGAGACAATTGCCAGCATGAAGTGAGCGCGTCAGTTGCATGGGAGTTGTCTATTGAGGATCCACTTTTTTTCCGCGACGCAGGATCCACGCGAAGGGTTCCCAGATCTGGCCGAAGTAGCCTCCAGGCATCGGCTCGCAGATGCCGAAATTTTCGGGATAGCGGCCCTTCGGCATGTAGTAGGTACCGAAGAGGATGTCCCAGATCGGGAGGAGACCGGCGAAGTTTTTGTCCCAGGCTTCGCGATCCTTTGAGTGGTGCCATCGATGAAACACCGGCGTGGCGATGACACTGCGCAGCGGGCCGAAATCCCAGTTCACATTCGCGTGGATAAAAATGGCATAGAACGTGAGGATGGGAGCGGTGGAGAGCGTGACGAGCGGATTGTAACTCAAAAGTAGCACCGGAGTGACCTGCGCCAGTTTGTTCACGAGATCGTTCACCGGATGGACCCGCAGACTGCCCAGCCAATCAAGATTCTCCGAGCTGTGGTGCACCGCATGAAACGGCCACCACTTGCCGCGATGAAAGAGACGGTGGGTCCAGTAGGACGTGAAATCCACGAGCAAATAAATCTGAATCGCCTGCAACCAGATCGGCTGCCGACTGAGCGGTCCATAACCCGAATAAGTGCCCATCTTCACGATGTCGAGGGACGTTACCTCCGCGAGAATCAGCAGGCTCAGGGGCAGGATCAGCATCAAGCGCACCAGTGGCTTCGTCAGGAGAATCGTCGCGAACCAATAAACCACATCCGTGCACCACCCCTTGCGAAAAACCGGCTGGATGCGGTTGCGCCCCCGTCCCGCGATCCGCTCGATCACGAAGAAGATAGCGGAAAGAATGATCAGCGTGACGAGGACACTGAGGAAGGTTTTATCGGCTTTCATGAACGGAGCGGCATCGCTTGACGGGTAACCACGACGGATTCACCCGCGTCACCGGAAGAGAGACGGGGGACCTGCTGCAGGGGTTACAGCCTTGTGGTTATCATGCGAGGAAACCTCCAGAACTTGTCAGATGCTCTCGTCCTGTCCTTCAAAACGCTGGAAAACGCCGACGATGCCGACGATGCCGACGATGCCGCAAGGCGCGAGCACGGGATCGTGCCATTCACCGGATGACGTGCCCACCTCATCACCGAGAACGCGAAGAAAGCCGAGTCCGACCTGACCAACGCCCTCGAATGACTCTGCGACGAGCGCTCCTGCAGAGCCGCTCGTCGCTGACAAGGGCCGAAGTGATGCTTGAATGATCCGCATCTGCGGAGCGCGGTCACTTGCTGATCTTTAGCAACTGCCCCTCTTCGACGGTCATCGTTCCATCGACACCATCCAGGGTGTAGTCGACCTTCAATTGCTTCTCGATGCCATCCGCCGGATCACCGAAATTTTCGGCGGTGGCTTCCACGGTCAGTGAATCTTCGATCCAATCCGACACCTTCTGCGTCACGTTAACCACGGCATGGTTGGCCAGGTCGCCATAAACGGCATTCCGAATCACCAGTCGCTTGTCGTTTTCACGTTTCACGGGCTGGAGTCGGAGGAAGGGGTTCCCAATCATCAGAATGCCCGAGACAATGTCGCCCGGCACGTGATCGCCCATAGCGTGCTCGATCTCATGAGCTTGCTTGCAAGGCAGATAGGCATTTCCGAGGTAGTCTCCGGCGCGGAGGCGCTCGTAAATGAGATTATCAAAACCGACTCCGCCGCTGCGGACCTGGCCGACGACGGCTTGTCCCAGATGCTTTCCGAAGACCCAACTCAGACCACAATTGGGGCCGTTGTTGTCATGCTCGGTCTTGCTCCAATTGGCCGCAAAGCAGCCGTGACTGATGGTGATGAGTGATCCGGTTTTAAAGTCGGCAATCTCCCCGGCCATGAGGTCCTCGTCAAACAAAGCGTGACCGGCTTCATCCGAGTGCAGCGCCACGCAGGTGAGCGAGTAGCTGTGCTTCTTGAAGGCATCCAGAGCGGCCTGGTGCGTGCATGCTTTGCCTTCCAGCAGGGTCACATCCTCCGGCGCGGAAAAACGGGCCCCGCCGCGTCTCCTGAACCAATCGCCTGTCCCCGCCCAATCCGCTGTGCTTTCGTCTGTGCTGAAGAGGAGAGTGCGGAGTTCCGGGACCGCTTTGCCCGTGTAATAATCGTGAGTCTTGGCGAAGAACCGGCGCAGTGCGGGAAGGTCGTCCTGGTTTGCCTTTTCGGTGGCGCGGATGTTGGCCACCCAAATTTTCAACTCAGGATAGCCCCTGTAGGCATCATCCACGCCGTCCGCGTTGTGATCGACGAACTCGAGGTCGAAATCCTCGTAATAGAGAGGATTGGGATTGGGATGCTCGTGCATAAAGAAATGATGCATGGGCATCGCACCGACAAGGACGACACCGGCGATGGCATTTTCGCGATGCAATTTCCCGATGGTCGCGCGAACCTCCTCCGGAGTCTTCCAATCGCGGGCGACAATACCCAGCTTCACCGGAAACCGTGCCTCGACATCGGCCATGTAGGTGCGCAGAGTTTCATCGAGTGCTTTCAAGGTCGGCTCGTTCAGCAGGATCGCGATGCGATCAGGCTCGGCGGCAGCCGATAGAGAGGCCGCGAAGAGCAGGAGGCTGAGAATGATGAGGATGGTCTTCATGGAAGCATGGGCTGACGAAATGGAGTTCGCTAAGTGATGGGCATCACACATCGCTGAGGACGCCCTCGCTGGCCCCGAACTCCTCCGTCTCAATGCCGGTTTGCTGCAACATGCGGACGTAGAGATTGCTCAGCGGCGTATTGTCCTTGAGGTCTTTGAGGACGTGGCCCTGATGCTTGTAGCCGCCGCCGGCGAGGATGACGGGGAGGTTCTCGCAGGTGTGGGCCGAGGCGTTGCTGAGGTTGCTAACGTTGAGGATAGAGGTGCGGTCAAAGAGGTTGGAGTCGCCTTCCGAGACTTGCTG
>JAGNMT010000029.1 GCA_017991025.1 Verrucomicrobiales bacterium | reverse complement strand
CTTCTCAATCCCGAAGGCGAAAGACTCCAGGCCGCCGCCTTTGCCTATGCGTGGGAGAGGATCCAAACGATGCCCACGGTCGATGCCTTCATCTACCATCGCCATGTTGATCATGCCAAAGAAGGCGGACTCCGGCTCGGATTATGGCGGAATGCACCACACTCCATCGCTGATCCGCACAGTAAGAAGCTGATCTATGAACTCTTCAAGAAGGCGGGAACGCCGGAGTGGCGGGAAGCGGCGGATACCCTTCTTCCCGTAACGGGATTGAAGGCGTGGAATGAGTAAGTGAATGCGCCGTGTTGTAGGGTGATCATTTGATTTGTCTATCGACACTGCTTTCTGATAGCTTCCGAAAAACTCCTTCATGATGCGTCTTCTTATTTTTGCCCTTGCTGCGGTCACGACAGCCCATGCTGCCACCGGGATCACCTGGAAACGCCAGCAACTCCACGGCGATTTCTATTCCGAAGGGGCCGCCATCGGCGACATTAATGGTGATGGCAAGGCGGACGTGGTCTCTGGTCCGTTTTGGTGGGAAGGTCCGGCCTTTGAGAAAAAACACGCCTATTACGAGCCGAAGATTTTTTCGATCAACGGTTATTCGGATAATTTCTTCGCCTACGTCCAGGACTTCGACGCGGACAAGCGCAACGACATCCTGATCCTCGGCTTCCCCGGCAAGGAGGCGAGACTCTACCTGAACCCCGGCACGTCTGACGAGAAGCCCTGGCCCATGCACATCGTCGCCGATGTCGTGGACAATGAATCGCCGGTCTTCACCGACATCACCGGCGACGGCAAACCGGAGATCGTGTGCAGCACGGGTGGCAAATTCGGCTGGTTCGCGCCGAATTGGGAAAAGCCCACTGAAAAATGGCCCTTCATCGCCGTCAGCGACGATATGAAGGTGGCGAAGTTCACCCACGGCCTCGGCGTCGGCGATGTGAATGGAGATGGGAAGCTCGACCTGCTCGAATCGCGCCGGTGGTGGGAAGCACCTTCGGCGATTTCAAATTCCAAATCTGAGATTTCAAATCCCACACAGTGGCAGCAGCACAACTTTGCCGCGGGAGTCGGCGGTGGGGCGCAGATGTTTGCCTACGACTTCGATGGCAACGGGACCAACGACGTCTTCACGGCGCTCGCCGCGCATCGCTACGGCGTGGCGGTTTATCTGCAAAACAAGCCTGCGCCGGGTCAGCCCAACTGGAACCGCGTCATGCTTGCCAGCGAGCAGCCGCAGGACAACGATTACGGCATCGTCTTTTCCCAGCCGCATGCCGCCTTCCTCGCCGACATCGATGGCGACGGCGTGAAGGACATCGTCACTGGCAAGCGCTATTGGGCGCACAACGGCCACGATCCCGACGAGCACGGCCACCGGGTCATCTACTGGTATCAAACGAAACGTGACGGGAAGGGTGGCGTTGATTTTGTGCCTCATCTCGTCGATGCGAACAGCGGCGTCGGTGTCGATGTCCAGGTCGGTGATGTGAATGGCGATCAGCTCCCCGACATCGTCGCGGGTAACAAAGCGGGTGTTTTTATCCTCACGCAGGAGCGCAACGAAACCACGACCGACCTCACGCCGAAGAAGCTCTACGGCCCCGCCCTCAAGTCGCAGGCTAATTATGCCAAAGGTCAGTCGCCGCAGGACGCACTGAAGTCCATGCAACTTCCCGGCGGTTTCAAGGCTGAGCTAATCGCCGCCGAGCCGGACCTCGTGCAGCCCATTGCGTTCACCTTCGATGAGCGCGGTCGCATCTGGGTCGTCGAAGGCAACAGTTACCCGAAGCCGCGCGAAGCCGGCGCAGGTCAGGACCGCATCAAGATTCTCGAAGACAAAGATGGTGACGGCACCTTTGAGACAATCAAGATTTTCTGTGAAGGCCTGAACCTCGTCAGCGGCATCGAACTCGGTTTCGGTGGCGTGTGGGTCGGGGCCGCGCCCTATTTGATGTTCATCCCGGACAAAGATCACGATGACAAGCCGGATCTCGCTGACGTAGCGAATCCGGTTCCGGGCCTGAATTTCAAAGCGCAGATGCTCCTCGACGGCTGGGGTAGTCAGGACACGCACGAGACGCTCAATAGCTTCATCTGGGGCCCCGATGGCTGGCTCTACGGATGCCACGGTGTCTTCACCAACAGCAAGGTGGGCAAGCCGGGCACACCGGATGAGAAGCGCCTCCCGATCAATGCGGGCATCTGGCGTTACCATCCCGTGCGGCATGAGTTTGAAATCTTCGCCGAGGGCACCAGCAACCCCTGGGGGCTCGATTACGACCAGCATGGCGAGTTCTTCGTCACTGCCTGCGTCATCCCGCATCTCTATCACATCGTCCCCGGCGGTCGGTATCAGCGGCAGGCGGGACAGCACTTTAATGCGAATACCTACGAAGACATCAAGACCATCGCCGACCACGCGCACTATGCCGGGAGTCTGAGGCCCGACATCAACTTCGACAAAACCACCGGTGCCGGAGTGGCTAACAATGACACCAACGCCCTCGGCGGCGGTCATGCGCACTGCGGTCTCGCCATTTATCAGAGCAGCCTCTTCCCGCCGACATACCGCAACCAGCTCCTCTTCGGCAACCTTCACGGTCATCGCCTCGTCACGAACTACACCGATCCGCATGCCAGCACTTTTATCGGCAAGCACGGCGCGGACTTCCTGCGGGCGAACGACATGCACTTCATTCCCGTCACCCAAAAAGTCGGCCCCGATGGAGCCCTGTATGTCAGTGACTGGAGCGACCAGCAAATCTGCCACCGCGGCAGCAACGCCGTCGAAAACTGGGACCGCAGCAACGGGCGGATCTATCGGGTGAGCTACGATGGCTGGAAGCCGTGGAAGGGCGATCTTGGCGGGGAAAGTGATGAGGCACTCGCCAAACTTGCTCTACAGACGCAAAACGAGTGGGAGTCACGGATGGCGAGGCGGGTTCTGATGGAGAAAGTCGTGAGCGGTAGAATCGTGAACCATGAGATCGCTATTCCCGACAGGAAGGACTTTGAGTCTGATGTCGCTTCGCAACTCAAGATCGGGTGGTTGAATTACTCGCTTGGGAATTTCCAGGCAAAAACGCTTGTCGCTGATCTCGAGAGTTCTTTAAATGAATCTGTCAGGGCCCAATCCATCAGACAGCTCTCCGATCCCTTTCAGATGTTCCTGGGTGATGATTCCGCGACGCCTCAAACCAGCCCTGCGGAGATCACGCCGGTGAAGTTCGATCTCGACGACGAATACTTTGAAGCCTTGGTTGTGTGCGGAAAGACGGACTCCTCCCCGATCGTCCGCCGCGAACTCGCCTCCGCCCTCCAGCGCCTCCCCGTCGAGCGGCGCAAAGACCTCGCCATTGCCCTACTCAAGCATGGCGAAGACAAAGACGATCCGATGATCCCGCTTCTCATCTGGTATGGCATCGAACCGCTCGTGGCGGTCGACCCTGCCGCGGGTATGCAGCTCGCGAAAGTCTCGAAGCTCGAAAAAGTCACCGGCTTCATTTATCGTCGCCTTTCCTCTGATGACGCGGGCCGCGCCGCCATTCTCACCGAACTCACGAAGGAACCCGATACGACGAAGCGAGAGCCCGTGCTGGCTATGATCGTCGCTGCCGCCAGCGTGAGCGGAAAGCTCACCATGCCGCCACAATGGGCGGAGACCACCGTGAAGCTCAACGCCGGAGCCTCGCCCGGCAGCATCAGACTCCTCCTGAAACTCAGCGCTCTGTTTGGCGATGAGACCGCGTTGAGTTCGTATCGTGATCAGCTTTCGAACGATAAGTTGGCAACCAATGAGCGCGAACAGGCTCTGGGAGTTCTTCTACAAGCAGGGGATTCCGCCACGGCGAAAGTGCTTCAGCAACTCGTCATCAGTGATGCCCCGTCTTCTCTTCGACGAAAAGCCATTCAGTCCCTCGCCTCGCTGTCACATCCCGATACCCCTGCGGTGCTCGCCGGCGTGCTCCCGACGCTTCCCGCGAATGAATTGTCCGATGCCATCAATACGCTCGCTTCTACCAGGGACGGGGCAAAAGCACTCCTGAAGGCGGTGGAGGCCAAAACGGTGCCTGCGGCGGCTTTGTCGCCCTTTTTGATCCGTCAACTCACGGCTTTCGACGATGCGGCACTCAACGCCCTTATCAAATCCGCCTGGGGCGACGTGAACGCGCCCAAAGCCGACATGGCCGCCCGAACCGCCAAATTCCGCGCCCTGCTCACGCCAGCCGCATTGGCAAAGGGCGACCTCGTCAAAGGTAAAATGCTTTTTCTCTCCACCTGCGGTGCCTGCCACCAGCTTTTTGGTGAAGGCCAGAATGTCGGCCCGGACATCACGGGCAGCAATCGTGCCGATTTGAACTACCTGCTTGAAAACGTGCTCGATCCCAACGCCGTCATTGGTAAAGCCTACCAGCTCAATATTTTCACGATGAAGGATGGCCGCGTCCTCAGCGGCGTCATCAAAGACGAAAATGCCGCCACCGTGAAGATCGCCATGATGGGCGGAGTGGAGTTCACGCTACCGCAGCCGGACATCGCGAAGCGGGAAGTTTCCAAACTCAGCACGATGCCCGAGGGCTTCTTTGACGCGCTCCAGCCGGAGATGGTGATCGATCTGGTGAAGTACCTGCAGAGCGCCGCTCCTGCCGCACCCGGGAAAGCGGCCGCAACAAGTGTTGCGGGTGCCCTCGAAGGTGAAACACTCAAAATTCTCGAAATCACCGGAGGCAAGACCAGCAAACAGGGCATGGGCGGTTTCGGCAACAAGTGGAGCAACGGCTCACAACTCTGGTGGACCGGAGCCAGGCCCGGCGACAAGCTCACGCTGGCTCTTCCGATAAAAGAGGCGGGGAAGTTCAGCCTCCGTGTCGTCCTCACCAAAGCCCGCGACTATGGTATTACCGATGTCATGCTGGATGGTAAGCCCGTCGCCACTGCCATCGACGGCTATAACGCGGGTAGTGTCATCCTTACCGACGAACTTGACTGGGGCACGCATGAACTGAGTGGCGGCGACCATCAACTCACCTTCACGATCACTCCGCCGAATCCAGCCGCCGCACCGGGAAACATGGTGGGTATTGATTATGTGCGGCTGGAGAAGCAGTGACTGATCCGAATCGCAACCCCGACTTTGATTGGGTTCTGCAGGCGTTTGCGGTCCTTTCGTCAAAAACGGTTGGCTCCCGCGCTACTGCGCCGCTCTCATGTCGGCGACATAGTCGTCGACGACCTTGCCCTCGACATCTCTAAGTTCAAGCGTGACCCGGTAGGTGTTCCAATCGATTTCGATCATTCCGAAATTGAGACGCTGAAAGTTCGTTGGGCTGATACGGTGACGGTTGGGTTCTCCGACTCCTCCTCCCCCGGCATGCGTCAATCCGCTGGTGGTCATTTCATAAATCGGAAATCCGGGGCTCTGCGGGTCGGTTGTCGCCAGCTTCATGATTTCCCCCATGTGCCGGTCGCCGCTGAGAAAGATTACAGGTCCTGTTCCCGATGCGGAGAGAAGGTCGAGCATTCGCTGCCTCTCCAGCGGAAAGTTCTCCCACGACTCCCAATGGTGATCCTGGGGGAGGAACTGAAAACTGGAGAGGAGAATCCGCAGGTCGGCGGGTTTCTTCAGTTCTTCCTTAAGCCAGGCCCACTGATCGACTCCCAGAACTGTGGCGGAAGAGTCCCGGTTCCGGTCATACGGACCGCTGGCGGTCTTCGCGGGAAAAGCCACCAGCGGGCTTCGAAAATAGCGAGTGTCGAGAAGCAGAATTTGCAGCCGTCTCCCTTTGCCTCCGTCGAAGGTGCGGGCGTCATAGATGCCGGGACGATGCAGTGAGGGGGAGTCTGAAGGGGGCTTGAAAAACTCGTGAAAGACCTCTTCCGACCCGGCCTTCATCGCAAACTCGGCCCCGCCGTCATTCACTCCGTAGTCATGATCGTCCCATACCGCGATGACAGGGCAGATATCGAGAAGTCTTCTATATCCGGGAACTGCTCCCAATTTCGCATAGCATGCCCGCAGTTTTTCCATGTCATCGGTGTCCGCGTAGACATTATCTCCCAGAAAGAGAAACAGCTCGGGCGAGAGCGCCGTGATAGACTCCCAGATAGGCTGGGGCTTTTTCTGGTCGGCGCACGATCCCAACGCAATCCGGGTGATGAGCTTATCCGAGCTCACTGAATCGCCCGCACTCCCTGCCTGAGGAATCAGTAGTAATGCGCAAATGAGGAGGGCGTGATCTCTGCATCGGCGAACCTGAAGAATGAGCGAATCCCCCGCCCTGTTTATCCAGCCGCGACACCCGCCTGAGTCTGCAAATTGATTCATTTGTCGGACAGCTAATTCCACGGCAGGTAAACAACGCAAATGGTTTTCACCTTGCGGCGGGAATTTGCGCTTTCATCCCTTTTGAATCCGCCTCATCCAAACACCGCCGCAGGCAATTCTCTCTTGATCTCCTCCACGCGATACCCAAACCCCCGATCAGACAGGGTTGAGCCGTCGAGTAGACCCTGTTGTCTCTTGAAAAGACCGGGATGGACGATCCGTTCGGGAGCACTTGCCTCGGGGTAAAACTGCATACCGTTGGACTCGACACCCATGATTGTCCCGGCATGGGCGGCGAGGAGGAAGTGCGGGATCTGCGCGAGCATCGGATTGGTGAGATCCTGCACCATCAAGGTCATGCCGTGGGCTTTGGCCCAGCAAAGGCTGAGAAGCGCACCGGTCTGGGTCTTACAGGTCTTGAGGGCGACGCCGGTCCAGCCGAGTTCCCGGCCGAGGCGCACGTATTTCCAGTCATGTGCGCTTTCATCCATGAAGAGCGGCTTGCGTGCGCTGACGCTGCGAACGTCGATGCGGTGAGCCTCGAGGTCGTAGGGAAAGGGTTGCTCGACGTAGAGGATCTTCTGGTAGGTGACCGGGTCTTCGCACTTGAGCCGGTCGAGGATCTCATTGACGTAGGCCGGGTCAGTTACAGTGCAGTTGAAATCGGTCGTGAGCCAGGTCACGCCCATCTCGCGGGAGATACGGCCGATTTTTGCGAGGCGGTCATAGTCCCAGGCCGCGTCATTGCCGCGCAGTTTTATCTTCAGACAGTCGAGGCCGTCCTCCTTAATCCATTCGGTGAGCATCGCAGGGTAGCCATCTTTTGGCTCGTTGCCGGTGAGTTCGTCCTCACTGAGCGGGTCAAGTCCCCCGACGAGATGCCAGACGGGGATCTTGAGCTGTGGTTGGGGGCTGAGGAAATCCCCCGGGTATTTACCTTTAAAGGAGGCAACATCCTTGAGCGGCTCGATGAAATCTCCGAGATCGCGCGACATAAATCCGCCATGGTAGGTCTCGTAGGTGCGGCATTCATGGAGTTGGCCGTAGGCATCGTGAATCGCGATATCAAAAAGCGAAAAACACACCAGCGCAGCGAGATGGGGCAGCTGGGCTTCGGGCGAGCGGGCCGAGTTGAACTGATCCTGAAGGGGGTGGAGCTGGTGTTCGATGAAGTCGAAACCGAGCTCCATGGGATGACCGGACTCGCGGGACTCATTGAGGGTTTTGGCAATGAGGAGGGCGAAGTCCTTCATCGCGGTGAGTCTCTCCTCGTAGCTGAGGGAGGAAGGCCAGACCCAGGCCACTGCGAGAGGAGTTTCCCCCCAGCCGACGGCCGTTTTGCCATGGTTGCCTTCGACAACAATGCGGGCCCGGGCGCAGATGGCGGAATCGACGATCTGATGACCGAACTTGAGCGGCACCCGCATTTCGACGGGGAGAAAATGAAGAGCGACTTCGCGAATGACGACGTTTTTACTGGAGGAGGACATGGGAATAAATCGTGTGTTTGTCAGGGGGTTTTTGTCATGAGCGCTTCGATCTCATCCGGCTCGATCGGAATAGACGCCATGAGATCGATGTTTCCACCTTGCTTCACGACGATATCATTTTCGAGACGGATGCCGAAGCCTTCTTCGGGAAGATAAATACCGGGTTCGACGGTGACGATCATGTTTTCGACAAAGACGGGTTCGGCCGGGGTCACATCGTGCACGTCGAGTCCCAGGCTGTGGGAGACGCCGTGCATCATGTATCTGCGGTAGGCGCGTTTTTCCTCAGGCAGATTTTCCTGAGAGCGTTCTTCGGCGACAGTGGTCGCGTCGAGGAGGCCGAGCGCGATCAGTTCCTCCTCAAGGGCACGAGCCATCTCAGGGTGAAATTCCTTTTTCATGTGCTTGCCCGGGACAATGAGCTTCTCCACGCAGAGACGCAGGATGCGGAGGACCGCCTCGTAGACGGCGCGCTGGCGCGGGGTGAATTTTCCGCTTGCCGGAATAGTCCGGGTGAGATCCGCGTTATAGTTTGCATACTCGGCGGCGACATCGAGGAGAATAAGGTCGCCGTCCCTGCAAACCTGATCGTTTCCGATGTAGTGGAGGACGTTGGCATTGGCACCCGAGGCGATAATCGGCTGATAGGCAAAGCCGCGCGAGCCGTGGCGGACGAACTCGTGAAGCAGTTCGGCTTCGATCTCGTACTCCGCGACGCCAGGCCTGACAAAACCAAGAATCCTGGCAAAACCCCTACCCGTAATGTCGCAAGCGGTTTGTGTCAGGGCGATTTCGTGCGGAGATTTCTCGATGCGTAGACGATGCAGAATCGGGGCAAGCCTTTTGTAGTGGTGGTCGGGATAACGTTCCTGACACCACTGCCGAAAACGGTCGTCGAGCGAGAAGTTCACCGGCGCGCCGGAGCGGGCGTGTTCGTTGTGGTTGAGAAAGAAGGTGTCCCTGATCCGTGCCATGCGACGAAAAACGGCATCGAATTCCGTAGTCCATTTCACGGTGCGGATACCGGAGATGGCGGTTGCCTCTTCCAGCGTGACCTTGTGCCCCTCCCAGATCGCAATGAGTTCCGAGGTCTCGCGGACGAAGAGCACTTCGCGTAATTCGGGGTTGGGGTGGCCGGGGCAGAGGAGCAGGATCGTTTCCTCCTGATCAATGCCGGTAAGGTAAAAGAGATCAGAGTTTTGAATGAAGGGCATGGACCCGTCGGCGCTGCGCCACGGGATATCTGCCGAGTGGACTACCACGAGGGCGTTCTGTGGAAGGGAGTCGGTGAGGCGCGCGCGGTTTTTAGTAAATAGATCCGAAGGAATTTCGAGGTATTTCATTAGCTAAATTCTCAGAAAAAATACGGGATTGTGCTATACTCCGGCCCCCCGCCGCGTAGACAAGGTCAGAAATACCTCCCCAAGCTCTCCGGTTCAACCCTATATGGAAGAAACTCGAAAACAAACGGTCGTTATCGCGGATAATGATCCGGATTTCCTCGAATGGGCATCCAAGCATTTGGAGGCCGATACCGTGGAAGTCCTGACGACCCGTTCGTCCGAGGAGGCAATGAAGCTCTTCAAGGAGAAGCGCGCCGATCTCCTCATCGCGGATTTTAATATTCGTCCCTTCGACGGAGTCGACTTGTTAAAAAAAGTCCGGATGTCGAATCCGAACGCCATGGTCATCCTCAACGGGCTTGTCCACTCGACCAATGCGGTGATCGAATCGATGCGCCTCGGCGCGTTTGACGTGCTGCGCCGGGAGTCGGTCAACTTCGAACTACGTGCGGTTGCGGAGCGGGCGCTCCAGGCAGCCGAGCAAATGCGGGCAGTGGAGGACCGGACCAAATCCGATCCCATCATCCCGCCGCAGCCGAGTGACGACCTGATTATTGGCCGCTCACCGGCGATGCAGGATGTTTATAAATTGATCGGCCGGGTCGCCCGGGCCGATGCTCCGGTGTTGATTACCGGCGAGAGCGGTGTCGGGAAAGAAGTCGTCTCCAATGCGATTCACAAATTTTCCAGGCGGGCAAAAGCGGAGTACGTCGCCATCAACTGTGCCGCGATCCCGAGCAACTTGCTCGAGAGCGAACTGTTCGGTCACGAAAAGGGGGCTTTCACCGGCGCAGTGAGCCAGCGGGTCGGACGCTTCGAGCAATGCGATGGCGGCACGCTTTTTCTGGATGAGATCGGAGACATGCCGCTTGAGGTGCAGAGCAAGCTGCTGCGTGTCCTCCAGAGCGGTGAGTTTTCCCGCGTCGGCGGCAATCAGACGCTGCATAGCGATGTGCGCATCCTCGCGGCGACCAACAAGCGGCTCGAGGAGGAAGTGGAAAACAATCTTTTCCGGGAGGATCTCTTTTACCGCCTGAACGTGGTTCGTATTCACATCCCGCCGCTGCGGCGACGTGTCGAAGATGTCCGGCTTCTCGCCGAGTATTTTCTTCAAAAACGCAGCGACATGGGAAAAAACCGGGCGATGCAGTTTTCGAAAGAAGCCGTCGAAATGCTGGAAGGGTATCACTGGCCCGGGAACGTGCGTGAGCTGGAAAACCTCGTTCAACGTGCCTGTGTTCTCGCTTCAGGAAATGTCCTCCTGCCGGGTGATCTTCCATTTGACCAGCTCGGCGGCAGCGATAACGAACGCACCGTTCTGGAGCGCTCGGCAGAGCGTTTCCTCCGCGCTGCGCAGGTTTCGGGTGTGTCACCCGTGGCACTGACGATGCAGATCCTCGTGGAAACCGCTCAGCGCGAGACGGGGAGCGACGAGAAGGCGGCGGAGCTGCTGCACCTCAGCAAGGCTGAAATGCTCAAGCATATCGAGCTAACAACCAAGAAGAAGTAGGGTCCCGTTCCCGTCAAAGGGATGAGTGGGAGCCGTCGCAGAAGGGCGCGTTTCCCGTGTGCTTGCACTGACAGAGGAAGGCATTGCCCTCTTTTTCCGCAGTGAAAGGTTTCGGCGAAAAACCGGTCCCCTTGTGCGAACCGTCACAGAATGGCTGGCTCGCCGAGTGACCGCAGGTGCAGAAGTAATAGGTTTTCCCCGCTTCGAGGGCGACTTTGCAGGGAGTGGTGGCGGCAATTTTTGGTTCGGACATGAACGGGTTGTAGCGTTTTGTCAGGAGAAGGGAAAGTAAAAAAGATTACGAAAGACGAAGGTTTTTCGATACATCATTGATCGTCGGTTCAAAATATGATCTCCTCTCAAAGTGTTTTTCTCCTCCCTCATACTCCGCATCGCGGTCGCCGTGGCGCTGACCTTTTCTCTCTCCCGGACGGGGCGGGCCCAGGTCTCATCGAGTAATCCGCCCGCGACCCGGGAACAGGTCCCGACGGCGGTTCCTTCTCCTCCCTCGTTGAAAGGTGAGGTGCCGCGGGGATCAAAATCCAACTCGCTGCTGATTCGCCCTGAGTTTCTTCCCGGCAACACCTACCGGTTCGTCACGCGGACCGAGCTGAAATCCCCGGCCGGAGACGCCGTGATCGAGCAGCAGGCGCGTTTTGATGCGAAGGTTCGCGTCGACGGGAAAAGGGGGATCGTCGTCAAGGCGAGGACGGAAAGACTCGACGTGCAACTGCAGGCGGGCGGACGGACTGCCATTTACCGCTCTTTAGAACCTGCGGATCAGGAAACCTTGATCGGAAAGCACTTCCAGTCCGCGCTCTACCGTTCCGTGGACTTCACCTTGAATCAGGATCTGCGAATCGATTCCTCTGAAGAGGGCGGAAGGGCGATTACCGAGTCGCCCCTTCCCGGTATGCCCCGATTCGGGCCGGAAGAGTTGAAGCAGCTCATCGGGATGATCCCTCAGGGATTTTCCGTCGAACCGGTCCGCTTCGGGGAATCCTGGGTCCTTCAGGGAAGCCGATCCGTGAGCGAGATCGGGATCCTGAATTTCGAAGTGACCTACCGCCTTGCGGGTCCGATTAACTTCGAGGATAACCAGTGTCTCAGCATTGAGTTCAGCGGTCAACTCAACGGCGAGGTTCCCCTCTCAAGATCAGATGGCGTTCCTGCCGGAGAAAGCCTCGCCGGTCTTCAAGGGAACGGCATGCGTGGCCGCATTCTCTTCGATCCGCTCGACAAAATGGTCCGCTACATCGAGCAAAGCCTTGATCTCAATCTCGTGATGCCGGGGATTGGCAGTGCCGCCCCACAACAGGTGCCGGTGCAGCAGACCACGACGATCCGACTGCTGCATGTGATCGCCACCCCTTGAGGAGACCTGGTATGGATGAAGGGCAAAAGCCTTTCACTGCACCCCTCCCATGGGTGAAGCGCCGGAACAAATCGGGCAGGCTTTCCAGTCTTTGTATCGCTCTTTCAACGCATCGCCATTTCGCGAATTCTGGAAATTCTTCAGGGCCTTTTCTCCTTTCTCCCGCATCTTCGTGAGTTCTTCGCGAAGCGTCTTCGTCTCCGCATCGGTCAGTCGCATCGTGACGATCCGAGAGTCGACCCATTTTTGAATCAGGCCCTGAATCGCATCGCGGCATGCCTGACCGGGTTTCGCGAGCTCAGCCTTCACGGAAGCGTCGAGACCGGTGCCGAAGGTGTCAAAGCGGGTGGATTTGCTCTGCTGCGAGGCGGAAGGTTGCCGCACGGCATAGAGCTGGAAGGCATCTAAAGCCGGGGCGCAGAGCGGGCAGGAAATCACAAAGTTCGCATAGGTATCCAGGCGGCCTTCGGAAGTTAACGGCAGGATCCAGTCCAGATCCTCCTCGATCAGCCCATCGGCATAACAGCCTTCAAGCACCGCAAAAAACACAAAGCGATGCGCCTCGCTGTAAAAATCCGCCGGAGGATTCGGCCCCAGTGAAATTTTGGGATCGGCGCTGAGGCCGACACCCGGACTGAGGCTCAATGCAAAAAGGGAGAGGAGGAAGAGACAGGGTGGCTTCATGGACGAAAGAGGGTTTGAGGCTTTTTGAACTCCTCTATTTTCTCCGTCAATCAGGAGGGAAGCAATCCTGCAGTTGTAAGAAGATTGTCAGGGGTTATTCGCCAATCCACGATGTATTTCGGCGTCGATGGGGCGCGGGAATATGGACTGTCAGAAATGACACGGGATTTAGCGGAATTATTCCTCCGCTGCCGTGAATCCGCTAGCATCTAGATTTCCCCGGTAGGGACGTGCCGCGGGGCCACCCTTGGCCGGGGCGTCCGCGTTCCGCGCCCTTCCAAACTTCGGTGGACGCCTCGGCGAGGCGTCCCTACCGCGAGCCCATGTTTCATCGAAATATGGCCTTAATCCCGTGCCATTCGGGACTGACCGCTTCCTTGCACACGCGCCGCTGTGTTCTCAGGCTCTCATACACGCTGATAACTAATCTTCAACATCAGCACGGCATCGCCAGTTTTCGGGTGCGGCTGATAGACAAGATACTGCAGCTCGTCATTGGTGATGATCCGGAGGATGGTATCGGAAGTCTTTTCTTTAGCTTCAATGACATCGGTGCCGGTTGCCTTGAAAAGAAATGTCTTTCCGTCGCTTTCCCTTCGACCGGTGCTTCTGGTCATGCCCGAGTTCATGGAGTCAATCCAGACCCCGGTGTATTGATTAAGGACATTGTCAAAACCGATCAAACCACGCCCCTCGAATTCTCCGGCGATGCCCTTGCCATCGACAACTTGCTCAAGAAATCGCTTTCCCATGATCCATCGAAACTCGGCCCCACCCTGGGCGGTTTCGGGGTTGGTGTCCGGTCTGAGCCGGTATTCGATCCGGATCTTCCACCGGCCGCAAAAGGGATCGAGTAGTGCGTGATTTTCCCCTGGCTTCGCGCTGTTGCGCAGACTTCGAATCAGGTTTTCGGACTGCGCAGAGGCGCTTTGATGATGTTGCAACATAACCAGCAGGAAGGGCACCAATAATGCCGCACGGATGATTAGGTCAGTCTTCATGCCATTGATACTGAAGGGTATTGCGAAGGTGGTTTCGATTCTCCCAGATCTTTCGATGCTGTCGATAGTTTTTCACGATGGCCGGAACCCTTGCCAGGAGTGAACATGAAGGGTCTTCTTTCCAGTCTATCTTTTCCTCAGTGGCCGTATTGTCTGCCGCCCAGCTCAGGTCGAGATGTCTCAGCATCCAGGGTTGTTCAAAGGGCGGGTTGCGGACGATGGCACCGAGCAGGCATTGTATCGTCAATCCCGCCCGGGCGAGACCGGGCGACACGTGCACGGGACGCATCGACCCCGGAATTTCACGGGCGATCGCCTCAAAAAGTTCATTGTGGGTCACTCCGCCCCTGCCCGAACCGGTGAGAATCTCATATGGCTGCAAGTTTTCGTGAGACCGCAGACAGGCCTCTACAAGAGCAGTGAGTTCCCGGCGATAAATGTAGGGCAGACAGGTCAATCCCGATCCGGGAATCAGCCGGCGATCAAACCCGCGTCCGGCCCAGAGTCGCACGAGACTCGAAAGTGGCGGCAGTTCAGCCCAGTCGGTAAAGACTCCTCCCATACGCAGGGAGATTCCCTGAACACGATCCCTGGCCTCGCCCAGCATCTCTTCGCCCATGGCTTTCGACTTTCCGTAGGGAGTAAACGGGTCAAGCGTTATGTCCAGGCTGGCAAGGATTCCGGGAGGCTGTCCCTTCATTGCTGCAAGACTGCTGGCGAAAATCAAACGATTCACCCCGTTCGCCGCAGCGGCATCGATCACATTCCGGGTTCCTTCGACATTGGTTCTTTCATACTCACTCAACCAGCGAAGACCGAAGTGGTAAAAGGCTGCATAATGCAAAACGAAATCGACAGAACCGTGTTCGGCTCGAATTCCCCGGAGAGCCGACATCAATCGGGTGCGGTCCGATATGTCCGCCTCGATCCATTGCACTCCAGGGGCGGCGGCGATCAGGGCGGCGGTTGGAAGGCGTCGATCGATGCCGAAAACGCGGTAGTCCCGGGAAAGCCGGACGGTCAGGGCGGACCCAACAAAGCCAGCCGCACCGGTGATAACGACTGATGGCTGACGTTCCGGGCTCATGGTAAAACGGTCAGAGTGATTTCAAATATTCAATGAGGGCCCTCTTGTCCGCCGCCGGAAGCAGAGTGCCGAATGGATGGCCTTCGTTGGAGAGACCCAGGCGGGAAGTGTCATAGATGTTTCGGTCCCCGCGGTCCGCGAGGTTTTTCAGCAGGCGCATCTCCACCGATCCGCGAGCCGGTGCGCGCAGACCGACCGACACCTCATTGAACCTCCACTGCTCCCCGGCATTTTTCATAGAAAAAACTTCCGGGCGCTCCCCGGGAATCGTGAGTAGCGCTTCGAGACTGGGAACGGAACCATTGTGGAGATAGGGAAAACGCGACCAGATCCCTTCGAGGCGGGGGGCCAGATAACCGGGTTCATAATCGGCTCGGCAATAGAGAATGGGGTGAAGCGGATTTTCTTCGAGGGCATCGAAGAACCCCTTCGGAAATTGTAGCCGGGTGCGATCGGTTTTGACCGATTCGATCGAAATCCACCGGGGAGTTTGATATACCGGTCGGCCGTTATCGTCCCGGGCATAATCGCCGTGACAGCGTCGGCAGTTCTCTGCAAATACGGCGGCACCCCGGGTTCTCAACCCCGCCGGAATTTTGAAAGGATACATGGGAGCTTCAAAGCATCGAAAGATTCTCTCGATAGTTTCGAGTTTTCCTTGGTTGTCCAAAATGGCGTTTTCTGAAAGTCCCGCTGACAAAGGAACTGCTGCCATCCATCCGATTCCTTCTCCAAATCCGTCGCAGAAAAATCCGGCCTTTGTTTTAGTGGCAAATCCCCAGACTGCCGGAATTTTGACAAAAGCAGGAGGGAGTTGAGCATGGTGATGAGCAGGGTCCAGACGCTGCCAGACGAGCACATCATTAACGATGCCCCGCGTCGCATTGGCATTACCGGGGTTACCGACAATCGCCGCAAACTCCGCAGAATGCTTCGACGAATCGTCGGGTGGCTGCTCCGGCTTCACCCGGCGCTCCCACTGAAGATACGATTCCAACTCGTGCCCCC
>JAGNMT010000407.1 GCA_017991025.1 Verrucomicrobiales bacterium | reverse complement strand
GCGGATCACTGACCTCCCAGTTTTCGCAGATCTTCGCCTTGTCGAGAATCTCGACGGCGTTTCCCTGACGGCCCGGTTTGTAGATCAGCGTGGAGTCCGTCACGAGCTGGGCAAAGTCCTTGTCCGGGGTGACCATGTAGGTCTCGTAATCCCCGAGCGCCTCGGCTCGTTTGGCGAGGGTGCCGATGACGTCGTCCGCCTCCCAGCCCGGACATTCGATCACGGGAATGTTGAACGCCTGCACGAGCCGCTTCACATGGGGAAGCTGTAGGCTGAGGTCCTCCGGCATTTCCTCGCGATTACCCTTGTAGGCGGGATAAAGGGTATGACGGGGGGTCGGATGACTCGTGTCAAAAACGACCGCGAGATGGGTCGGCCTCTGCTTTTCGAGGAGGTCGAGGAGTGTGTTAGTGAAACCAAACAAGGCGGAAGTATTGACCCTCGCCGACGTGTAGATAGGGCTGCGAATCAAGGCAAAATGGGCCCGGTAAATGAGCGCCATGCCATCGAGGAGAAAGAGTCTATTGGGTGCCGTGGGCATGGGAGAAGAGAACGGAAACGGGGGCCGGTGTCAACGGGGCAATGGAGTCGATCTCACTCACAGGCCTGGAAAAACGTCGAGACGGTTCAGGCCATCCGATGTCATTTTCTTTCAGGCGTTTTTGCGTCCAGAAAACTATTGTTCCACGCAAAGATCATCTCCTCGAGGCTGGGGACGGCGAGGGGGCGGACGATGCGGAAGCCGAGCCACACAGCGTCGGTGAGGTACCAAAGGCTCTTGGGCAATTCTGGGTCCTGTTGTTGCCAATTCGATTCGGAAAAGATTCGCCGGGCGGAGCGCAACTCCTCCGGCAGATCGTACCATGAGCCACCCCTGGCGACACGGGGATAACGTGTTTCTGGCCTCGCGAGCGGGTTCACGACAGGGCCGGACTTCCTCGCCGCGTAGGTATCGGCCCGGTACTGATCGAGACACCACTCCATGACATTTCCGTGCATGTCGAACAGGCCCCAGGGATTCGGCTTTTTTGTCCCCACCTTTTCGTAACCCACGCGGATCTGCCTGGGGTCGAGAATGGCAAATTCTGCGAGTTGATCTGTCGGACAGGAATAAGGGCCTGTCGTCCCGGCACGACAGGCATACTCCCACTCCGCTTCGGTGGGAAGACGGTAAAAATGCCCTGTCTGAAAACTAAGCCACTCGCAGAATTTGTTCGCGGCGTGGTGGGTCATGCAGATCGCGGGATAGCCCGACTTTCCCATCTCAAAATCCATTTCCAAATAGGGTGTCGTCGGAGAGGAGACAAAATCGGCGGGCGTCGGATTCTGGAGATGTTGGGGATATTGAGGAGAGCCGTCCTTGTTCCGGGGGACCCGCGTGAACATAAACGGCTCGTACTGATCCCATGTTGTTTCAAAGCGACCCATCCAGAAGGGACTGACCTTAACGCGCACTTGAGGCCCTTCGTCCTCATGTCGTTTCGCCTCATCCTGTGGGCTCCCCATCAGAAAATCGCCTCCGGAAATTCTTACCATGTCGAAGGGAACACCGGTCTTAGGGATATTAGCGATGTAATCCGCCATCGCCGCTTCGTCGAGCTTTGCGGTGGTTTCGAGGATGCGCTCTCGCAGTGTTGTAAGCCTATCACGTTCGTCCTCTGAAACCCGGGCGATGGCTTCGTCGACGGTCACGGGAAAGAACGTTTGTTCTGCGGCGGAAATGAGTTCGAGGCTCCAGACAAGGGCGGCGAGGATAGTGCGGACGATCAGCGGGGCCCTGCATCGGCGGATTCGGTTGCCTGTCATGATCGTAGAAAGTAGCGGAGACACGGGACACGTGTCCAGGAGAAATGGCCAAACTCCCAGCGACTAAAAGCGATGTATGGTAGAAGCGACCATTTTACTTCCGTCATTCAACTCAACAGGGTATCCTCCGCGACTCAACCCTTTTCAGTCAAATGTCACGCAGATTCCCGCTCCTTCTCGCCGCCTTCGTTCTCGCGACAGTCGTGACCGCTAAAGACCGGCCCCGTGACATCATTTTCGTTCTCGCCGATGATCATCGCTACGATGTGATGGGGTTCCTCGGGCACCCCTGGTTGAAGACGCCGGGCTTCGACCGTTTGGCAAAAGGCGGCGCGTATTTCCCAAAAGCGATGGTGACGACCTCGCTCTGTTCGCCGAGCCGGGCGAGCATCCTCACGGGGCTTTACGCGCACCATCACCGGGTCGTCGATAACTACAATCCCGTCTCACCCGACCTCGTTTTCTTTCCGCAACTGCTTCAGGAAGCCGGTTATGAAACCGCCTTTTTCGGAAAGTGGCACATGGGCGAAACCGACGAACCGCAGCGAGGCTTCGATCACTGGGCGGTCTTCAAAGGGCAGGGGACCTACTGGCCGGATGGCCACGGCACCTCGCGAGTCGTTCCGCAGACTGCCTACGACGGTTTCAATATTAACGGGAAACGCGTACCGCAGAAAGGCTACATCACTGATGAACTCACGGATATGTCTCTTGCCTGGCTTGAGGAGCAGGGTGGAGAAAAGCCCGTCTTTCTTTATGTTTCACACAAGGGGGTGCACTCCGACTTTGTTCCGCATGATCGCCACCTCGGACGCTACAAGGACGAACCTTTTCCCGAACCGCCGACTTTTGCGGACACTCCCGAAAATCGTGAGGGCAAACCCCGCTGGGTCCTGGACCAGCGTAACAGCCGTCATGGCGTCGACTACGGATACAATCTGCCGGACTTTGATGTGGCGACTTATTATCGCCGTTACATGGAGGCGCTCCTCGCTGTGGATGAGAATGTGTCCCGCATGCTTGACTGGCTCGAATCAAAGGGCCGACTTGAAAATACGCTTTTTATATACATGGGTGACAATGGATTTCAGTTTGGCGAACACGGACTGATCGACAAACGCACCGCCTACGAGGCCTCGATCCGAGTGCCACTGCTGATGTTATGCCCGGACTTGATCAAGGCAGGCACCGTAGTGAAACGCACGGTGGCGAACATCGACATCGCGCCGACCCTGCTTGACATCGCGGAAGCATTGCCTGCTGACGCTGCCGGGCGATTTGACGGGCGGAGCTTTCTTCCACTTCTCCAAGGGAACGAGGATGGCTGGCGTGAGGAGATACTCTACGAATACTACTGGGAGCAGAACTACCCGCAGACCCCGACGATGCACGGTCTCGTCGGGGACAAATGGAAGTATGTGCGGTATCACGGAATCTGGGATCTGAACGAGCTTTACGATCTGGAGGGCGACCCGCACGAGCAGCACAATCTCATCCTCGATCCAGGGCAGCAGGAACGCATTGCGGCGATGAATGAGCGCCTCTTCGATGCCCTCGAAGCGAGCGGTGGTGGGAATCTGCCGCTGCTGCGGGATCGAAGTGAGACTTTTCCCTGGCGGAAAAAAAGTGGCTCGTCGCAGGCACCGTTTCCGAATCATTGGGTTCGGGAGTGAGGTCACAGGAGCTGGGCGAGCAGAGTTCGCGCAGGAACTGTGACGGGAGTAGTTTTCTCGATGGGATTGGCCTCGACATAGGGGAGATTCTTCACCACCTGAAAGGCGTGAGCGGCGCCGGTTTGTTTCTGGAAATGGAGCAGTCCAGGTGCCGGATTCCGGTCGGAGAGCTTCGCTTCGACGAGGAACCACGGTTGACCGTCACGCACCACGAGGAAGTCGACTTCCCGCTGGCTTTTGTCTCGCAGGTAACGCAGATCGAATGTCCCCAGACCGAGATCCGTCCATCCTTCGACCGCTTTCAACAAATGACACGCGACCATGGTCTCGAATCGCTGCCCTTCATCGGCGATGACGGACCAGTCGCGCAGGAACCACTTAGGCTCTTTGCGCAGCGAACTGGCGACGTTGCGGAACCATGGCTTTAAGCAGAATCCGAAGTGCAGGGCGCTCAGCGTATCGACCCAGCTGCGGGTGGTGTGCGGTGAGATAGCCACGTCCCGTGCCAGATTCGCGCAGATCAATTGCTGCCCGCTTCTTTCTTCGAGGAGGCGAGCCATCACCTCCAGTAACGGCAGTTCCTGAATGCGTGTGAGGTCTCTCGCGTCCTCTCTGATGAGCTGAGTCCTCCGCAAATTTTGCCAGCGACGGGAAAAGGATTCACTCGCCTTTTCCCACGGTTCCGGGAAGCCGCCCCAGCGCAGCAGCGTCTCCCATTGCCCGTCGTCCAGTGGACGCGGGAGCCGCCACAGTGTTTCCCCCGG
>JAGNMT010000406.1 GCA_017991025.1 Verrucomicrobiales bacterium | reverse complement strand
GTCTCCCCCTCTCGCAGGAACTTCGTTACGGGGAGAATCCGCACCAGCATGCATCACTCTACGGTAAGTTTAACGACTATTTCAAGCAACTCCAGGGCAAGGGGCTGAGTTACACGAACGTCCTCGACATCGCCGCTGCAGCTGAACTCATTCTCGAATTTAGACGCCCTGCAGTCGCGATTCTGAAGCACACCAACCCCTGTGGGGTCGGTGCGGATGAACACGATCTTCGTCTCGCCTGGGATAAAGCATTCGAGACCGACCGCCAGGCTCCGTTCGGTGGAGTCATCGTCTGCAACCGCCCTCTCGGAATCGGGCTGGCACGCGTTATATCCGAGATTTTCACCGATGTCATCATTGCACCGGACTTTGAGAGTGATGCCCGCGCGCTCCTTCAGAAGAAGAAGAATCTCAGGCTCATCAAAATGCACGAGAATTTCCGCGAAACTCTTGACGAGCCTGTTATCCATTCCGCTCCCGGCGGTCTCCTCGTGATGGACCATGATGTAAGAGCCCTTGGTCTCGATAACATCGAGAAAAAAGTGGTGACGCAGCGGCCGCCGACGGCCGAAGAGATCGAGGCGATGCGCTTCGGCTGGCGTATCGTCAAGCATGTGAAATCGAATGCGATCGTCTTTACGACGAGCGATCGCACCCTCGGTATCGGTGCCGGGCAAATGTCACGTATCGACTCCTGCCGGATCGCGACATGGAAAGCGGAACAGGCGGGATTGAGTCTTAAAGGCTCGGTTGTCGCCAGCGACGCCATGTTCCCCTTTGCCGACGGGCTCGTGAATGCGCTCAATGCTGGTGCGACGGCCGCGATTCAACCCGGTGGGTCTGTTCGCGACGAAGAAGTCATCCAGGCCGCCAACGATCTCGGGGCAGCGATGGTCTTTACCGGCCATCGCCACTTCCTGCATTGATACCCTTCATTGATCGCGATGATCAAATTTTATCGAAGGGGAGATGACTAAACCGAAGTTGCGGTCTATTTTTCCAACCCATGGCGATTGAATGGCAGGTGCTCGGGAAGGCGGGGGCGGACAACGCGCTCTTTATTACGGTTGACTCAGGTCAGTCGCGGGAAAGTCTTCTCTTCGATTGCGGCGAGGGGTGTCTACACGATTTGCGTCCCTCGACGATTCAGTCCGTTTCCCACCTTTTTCTGTCGCATTTCCACATGGATCATGTGTCGGGCTTCGACACCTTCTTCCGGCTCAATTATAATCGTCCCGATGGACCCGTTCAGGTGTGGGGGCCGCCGGGTACGATTGACCTGATGTGGCACCGTTTTAACGGTTTTATCTGGAATCTGCACAACAATCAACCTGGTGAATGGGTCGTCAGGGAGATCTCTGATCATCAAGTGGAAACCGCCCGCTTTTTCACCCGGGAGGCTTTCGGCACGATACACCGCCAGGCCGAGCAGGCCCTTGAGTCTGCGGTTGTTTACCGGACCCCCGGTTGGCACCTTGAGACGAAGCTCCTGCCTCATGGTACTATTTCCTCCCTTGCCTGCCGCATCGTCGAGTCACCGAAAAAGAATATCGACCCCGGAAAGATGCAATCACTCGGGTTGATACCCGGCCCATGGTTGAAGGGCCTCACGGATGGTGCCGTGCCTGATTCCCTTGGGATCGAGATGGGAGATCGGTCCTTCACTTTTGGGGAAATGAGAGAGCAATTGCTCCGGACGACGCCCGGCGAGTCGCTCGCCTACCTCACCGATTTTAGAATCGAGCCCGGCACTCACGAATGGCAGGATCTCGTGGCGTGGCTTTCAGGCACAACGATCCTGGTCTGCGAATGCCAGTATCGGTCCGACGATACCGCTCTCGCGGTTCAGAATGGCCACATGACAGCCGGCCTGGTCGGGCGCCTTGCCGCCGAAGCCCGTGTGGGAAAGCTCGTCCTGCAACACCTCTCAAGGCGTTATCAGCGGGATGAATGGCTCGCGATGCGGGATCAAGCAAAGGCCGCTTTTCCCAGGACCGAACTTCCCCTGGAGTGGTCGATTCCCGATTAGCGGGAGGACTCGAGTTGCGGTTTTCTTCTCTTTAATACCAGAGCCGCGACTCGGTCGATTGGCTGACCGCGCGGGCCAAATGAAGCGCGGCAAAGATCTTAAAATCGACCCGCATTCCTTCCGCCTGTCGGTCCCGGCACCATTTCATCACATCGCTCTGGTGAACGTAGTGCACTTTGATGTCTTCTCCTCCTTCGCCGCCACCCTCCGTCATTTTCGTAAGCCCGGTAGCATAAAAGAGAGAAACCATCTCATCAGTCATCCCGGCGGAGGAAGTGCCTTCAAGCAGCATCGTCCAGTTCTTGGCCACATAGCCGGTTTCCTCCTTCAACTCCCGTTTTGCGGCGACGAGGAGTGGTTCATCCTCCTGCAGCGGAATGTCCCCGGCCAATCCGGCCGGCAGCTCTATGACCTGCCGTCCCACCGGAGCCCGATACTGCTCGGTGAGGATGACCCGTCTGTCATCCGTCATCGCGAGAATCGCGACGCATCCTTTCGCATTCGCACGCGTCACGTATTCCCAACCCTTCGCAGTGCGAGCGTAGGTGAGAAACTTTCCATTATGGATCACCTCATCTGAACCGGACATGGCCAACGTCTCTATTTTGGTGAAGCAGGCCGGCGAACCGGACGGATTAGATTCGCGAATCCAGGACTAGCTTATTATCCTCAAAACGGACGGACACCATTTGCTGGACAGTTTGATACTCGTCAGTGCAGATGGTGCGCATGCGCAGGAAGAGATCAATGACCGGCTTAATATTTCTGGCACCCAGATCGATTCTTCCGAGAGTCCAACTCTCGGCACGGTAGACCGTCTGATGACGAAACTTTTCCGCTTTGATCTTCGAAGTCATTGTCAGGGGCATGCCGAACAGTTCACGTTCAATAACCACTTCAGCGAACCCCGGGGAGAAATCGATGTAAACGCCCCGGAACTTGACCAAAGCTGCCATCAGGCCGGTCTGCTCTGCCTGCAGGCGGTGGTTGAGGTATTGATTGACCTCTTCTTCGGTAAAAGTAACTTCGCTCGTTCGCTGAATCATGATCTTCTGCGACTCTTCGAGGAGGTTGCGTGGCTTGCCAGTGGCAAGCGGGTTCACTGGATACCCGCCGACAGTGGACATGTCCCTGGGAAGAACCACCATCACGACCAAGGCGAGCATCGCGAGTGCGATGAGCGTCAAAAAGACGGTCATCAGAGAAATACCGCCACCACTATAGGCCGGTTTAGGCCGGTTGTGTTGAGAGGGCCGAGTTCGCCCGGATACCGCCGGACGACGGTGTGGAGCCCGACCCGCCACCTTCTTCCGGGTTGTTCTCGGCGCGGGGGGAGGTGGCTCCTCGTAGGTCGAATGAGGTGCCTCGTCGTAGACACCCTCTGTGGAAAATGGGGCAGGAGGGGATGGATAGGCACTCTGCTCCGGTTCTTCGTAGGCATATTCCTGCTGTTCGTAGCCCTGCGCCGGTTCTTCGTAGGCATATTCCGGCTCTCCGTATTGCTGATTCTCGTCGATGAGCGCAGCTCCCGGATCATAGACGATACCGCTTTGATCGTAGGCCACGGGCTCGTCCTGCCCGGAGTATGCCTCGGGTTCGCCCTCGTCCGGTGTTCCGGAGCTGTCGTTATCGGAACCGGATTCTCTTCTCGGTGGATTGTCCTTTCGGGGATGAGGATTCATGACGATACAAGTAAAGGGGAGAAATTAACTGTCCGATTTAGCGGGCGTGCCAGCCGGTTTCGGGGTGGTGGTGGCCGGTTTATCCGCAGGGGTTGCGGCGGTCGAAGAGCCACCTCCCGCGTCGCCGGAGGGCGTGTCCGCTTTCTCTCCCTTCTTGTAGGAAGCGCTCCGGTAGTCGGTCTCGTAGAAACCGGAACCTTTGAAAATGATTCCCGCCCCCGTCCCGATCAGCCGTTTTAACTGCCCGCCGCACCCCTCGACAGGGCAATCAGTCAGACGATCATCCTTCATCGACTGAACAACCTCGAACTGGTGGTCGCATTTCAGGCACTTATAGTCGTATGTCGGCATGGGATTTCGAATTGAGAGATAATCTTTGACACTATGGATACGCCTGCCCATCCTTCAATTCGATTTTTCCCCTAAAACGGGCTATCTCCGGCTCGACCTACCATCACCCTGGACCCATGCTGCCCTCCCCGGACGAATTCGAAATCACTCCTGCCGAACTGAACGAGCTGAGAAGCACTGCGGT
>JAGNMT010000405.1 GCA_017991025.1 Verrucomicrobiales bacterium | reverse complement strand
CCCTGAAGGTCCTTGACCGGATCGCCGGGCAGCACGGACTTACTTTCAACTTCGTCAAAAAACTTGTCGGCGGGGCTGCACTCGATGATTGCGGCCACCCGCTCCCTGATGACACCGTGAAGGCCTGTGAAGCGGCGGACGCGATTCTTTTTGGATCAGTCGGTGGTCCGAAATGGGAGACCTTTCCGCCCGATCTTCAACCCGAACGAGGCGCGCTGCTCCCGCTCCGCAAGCACTTTGGTCTGTTTGCGAACCTTCGCCCTGCGGTGTGTTTTCCGGCGCTGACCCATGCTTCACCCGTAAAAGAAGACAGGATCGCGGGTGGATTTGATGTGCTTTGTGTCCGCGAACTGACCGGCGGTCTCTATTTCGGTCAGCCCAAGGGCATCGAGATGCGAAACGGGGAAGAGGTCGCGGTCGACACGATGGTTTATGCGAAGAGCGAGATCGAACGTATCGCCCGGGTCGCTTTTCTGGCGGCGCAAAAGCGTGGTGGCCGTCTCACTTCAATCGACAAAGCCAACGTCCTCCAGAACGGCATCCTCTGGCGCCGCACCGTCGAGGAAGTGGCAAAGGACTTTCCGGATGTGAAGCTGAGTCACCTCTACGTCGACAACGCTGCGATGCAGCTCATTGCAAGGCCGAAGGATTTTGATGTCGTCCTCGCGGAGAATCTCTTCGGCGATATTCTCAGTGACGAAATGGCTATGATCGCCGGGTCCCTCGGCATGCTCGCGAGCGCCAGCCTCGGCGAAAGCAAAGGAGACGGGCTCTACTTTGGTCTTTTCGAACCGAGTGGCGGCACCGCTCCGGACATCGCGGGAAAGGGCATCGCGAATCCAATTGCCCAGATCCTCTCGGCCGCGATGATGCTGCGTTTCGCCTTCGGTCAAAATGCCGCTGCAGATGCTATCGAAGCCTCGGTCAAATCAGTCATTGATGACGGGTATCGTACTGGCGATATCTACACGGGTGGCCAGGGACAGAAAAAAGTCGGTACCGTCGAAATGGGCGATGCTATCGTGGCGGGGCTTTGACCAGACCCTATTGAGTCACTCGCCAGACCCTCCTGAGTCCGATTCTTCAATGATGACCTACGCCGAAGCTTTGCAAGAGCGAATCGCCGTGACCGGGAGCGCCCTCTGTGTCGGGCTGGATCCTCGACTCGATCTGCACGACTCGCCGGCGTCGATTCAAGCCTTTTGCGAGGAAGTCATTGGCGAGACGGCACCGTATGCTGCGGCATTTAAACCGAACATTGCCTATTTCGAAGCGCTCGGTGTGGCCGGATATCAAATGATGGAGGTCCTCATCGAGCGTATGAAGGCGACCGGTGTGCCCATTATCCTTGATGCGAAGCGCGGCGATATCGGCACGACACAGGAACACTACGCGAAGGGCTATTTCGGAAATTGGGATGTCGATGCGGTGACGCTCAGTCCCTACATGGGCTTCGATTCCGTGGAGCCCTTTCTTCAGTATCCGGGTAAAGGGGTTTATCTCCTCGCGGTGACCTCGAACCCGGGAGCGGCAGACCTCGAATTGCATGAGCTTTCGAAGGGGCGCTTCGTTTTCGAACTCGTCGGCGACATGGCGGGTCGCGCCGCCTCCACACCGGCCGGGGAGGGGAGTATCGGACTTGTCCTCGGTCTGACGAATGTATCCGCCGATATTCTCGCCCGGTTGCCCGATGTGCCACTGCTCATCCCCGGGCTCGGGGCCCAGGGAGGTGATCTCGAAACCCTGAACGGGACGCGGAGAAAAGCGCCCGCAGTCGTCAACGTCTCTCGAGGCATCCTCTACGCCGACCAGCACCTCTCCTTTTCCGAAAAAGCCAAAGACTATGCGAACCGAATTGCCAGCATCACCTGACGAAGCCATCGAATTACTTAAGGAATACGGGGCGATCGAGCAGGGCCACTTTGTTCTTGCGAGTGGAAAGCACTCTGCCTATTACGTGAAAAAGGGCAGGCTGGTCCAGCATCCATGGGAGTTGCAGCGCATGATCGAGCAGCGGGTTCCCGAGATGCGGGCCCTCGGGCCTATTGATGTGGTGCTCAGTCCTGCGATGGGTGGAGTCCCGGTCGGCCAGCAGGTCGGCCTCGCCGTCCATGCCCGGACGATCTACGCGGAGCGAAATCCGGAGAACAATCAGCTGGAGCTAAAGCGAGGATTTGAAATTCGTCCCGGTGAGCGGCTCCTCCTCGTCGAGGATGTTATCACCACAGGGGGCACCCTGCTCGAACTGACGGATTTTATTGAATCGCAAGGAGGAGAGGTCGCGGGGGTTTTTGTGGTGGTGAACCGTTCCGGGAAAACGACGGTGGGAGATTATCCGGTCGTATCCTGTATGGAGATTCAGTTTCCGGTCTACGAGGCGGGAGAGGTTCCGGACTCGCTCCAGGCTATTCCGGCGGTGCGACCGGGGACCAAGAAGGTCGAGTAACGTGGCGTATTCTCCGTGAACCGGTGCTCTCCGGAACCCTTTTCTCCTTTTGGACAGGGGAAATGCGTCGGCTGACCAAGCTCCGCAAAGGTCGCTCCCCCGAATAAATTCGACGGAATTTTTGGTAATTTTCTATTTTTTTCTTTACACTTTTCTCTAAATGCATCAATAACGGTGTCCTGACAATTCACCTAAGAAAAACCAACCTACTGATGCCCTCCAACATGTCCTTTATTCGAACCAAGCGTCATCTTCTGGCTCTGCTCGTCGTTTTGCTTCTTTCCCTCTTTGCTCCCGTTCTCTGGTCCGAGGACGCGGCTCCTGCTGCCGCTCCAGCTGCGGCTGACGCGGGAGGTGACGGTGAGACGAAACAACCCACGACGCTGATGGACATGATCATTGGCGGTGGAATCTTTATGGTTCCGATTGGCATTCTCTCGCTCTGGGCGATTACCTTGGCGGTATTTGTCGCTCTCCAGTTGTCCCGGAAAAAATTCATTCCCGTGGGCCTGAAACAGGATCTGCTTGCTTACATGGCAGATGTCCGGGTTCGGAGTGCTATCGATGCGGCGGCAGTGGATACTTCTTATCTTGGACGCATGATTGCCTGCTCGTATCCCAAGGTCGATGCGAGCGATGCGGAGACGCTGGGACGCGGCAAGGTGGAGGATGCGATGGCTGATTTTTCGGTGAGGGAGAATCTTGGTTTCATGATCTTGATCGGCTATTTCTCCGTTATTGCCCAAGGCTCGACGATGCTCGGTCTATTCGGGACGGTGGCCGGCATGGTCCTGGCCTTCGACTCGATGGGCCTGAGCGGCGGTTCCGACCCGGGTGCGCTGGCGGGAAACATTTCGCTCGCTCTAATCACGACGGCGGGCGGTCTTGTCGTGGCGATTCCGAGTATTTTCCTTTATTATTACTATAAGAACCGGTTCAACCGCCTCGTCAGTGAAGCACAGCACATCGGGATTCAAGGGCTCGAGCTGGCGGTCGAAGCCGTCAATGCGGATCAGATGCTCGCCCGGGTGCCCGAAGGTATCGCCGAGACTTGATCCGGTTTCTTTTCCCCCTTAAGTGAATTTAAGAATTAAATCCCCATGCCGTCAGAAAAACTGAGAGAGGCCGCCACCGGAATGGATGAGGATCTGGAGATGGACATGTCGCCCATGATCGACCTCACCTTCCTGCTCCTCGTGTTCTTCATGGTCAGTTCGCACCTGATTAGTGTGCAGATCGACAGGAGGGTAAAGGCACCGATCGCAAAGAATGCTCAGGTGGCCAAGGATGCCTCGGGACGGGTCGTTGTAAATATTCTGGCGGATGGAACGGTCTGGGGCTTGGATGAAATTGAGTTGACCAGTTCCGAGTCGATCACTGCGTACATTGACGCGGCCCGGGTCGCTAATGAGCAAAAGACTATTCCGACCCGGCTCAATCTCCGTGCGGACAAGGAAGTTGACACCCGCATCATTAAAAAAGTGGTCCAGGCTGCCGCAGAGGCCGGAGTGGTCGAAGTGATTTTCGGCAGTTATTCGGTGGAAATGTAATTTTTGTCTCTTCAATCTTATGGCTCGTCGTAAACCCATTCCAGAACCGGATCCTGTCTTAGACATGTCTCCAATGATCGATCTCAGCTTTCTTCTGCTCGTCTATTTCCTCGTGACATCGACGCTTGAACCGGTTGAATCCGATCTCGCCATGACGATGCCGTCGTCCAATTCAGACGGTGGCGCCCAGGTCGAAATCGATCAGATGACCGTTCAGGTGAATTCCGCCGGGAACATCGTTCTGAACGATGAAATCC
>JAGNMT010000404.1 GCA_017991025.1 Verrucomicrobiales bacterium | reverse complement strand
GATCACCATCAGGATCATAGCCGAAAAGGGATAGCATAAAGCCATTTTGCCCACGCGCGGAACCGTGACAGGCACCAGTGTTACAACCTTCACTCATGAAGATAGGCATCACATCCAGATGAAAATTGATAGGACGATCCACCGCCGCCTCTTTAACAACCACCGGAATCTTTACTGCCTTGTCGGCAACCTTGACCTCCAACTCGGTCTGACCATCTTTCATGGGAATGAAGTGATTTCTCGCCTTCAATCCTACCAGAGAAGGATCAGCAAAGGTGAAAGTCGCATTTGCCGTAACATCCACCGTGGTATCGTCCTCATAGGTCGCCATTACGACCACGGACTGGGTGTCACGCTTTTTTTCCAGCGTGATGTCGAGGGGGAAAGCCTCGACCTTCACGATCTTCTTGCCTTTGTCCTTTAAAGGCTCAGCCCCTTTAAAATCTGCCTCATTGCGGGCAACGAGCGTCAATTCCGTCGGCCAGACAGCTCCTTCAGCGATCCACTGACGCAATTTCGCGATCTCGTGCTCATGAAGTGGCCGACCTTTCGGAGGCATTACATCCGAGTCATCGGCAGGCAGGGAAACCAGCTCAATCATGAGCGACTCGTCGGGTTTGCCTTTCACCAGTGACTGCCCGCCCTCACCGCCCTTGAAAAAGAACTCCGCCTTGTCGAAGCGTAACTCGGACTTTGCCTCGTCTGCATTGTGACAGTTGACACAATTAAACTCGAGAATCGGCTGAATATCGCGAACGAAATCGATTTTCGATTCGGCTGCGCTCAACCCGCCTCCTAAAATTGAGAGAGCTGCACTGAGAATAGGGAAACAATGTTTCATGGAATGTTTAGTGAAGTTGGACCCCGATAGGGACTTTATGTTGAATCACCCGATTACTTCTTTGCGCCTTCTTTCTGGGCATCAAGACGGAGCTGCTCCAAACGTGAAAGTGGCTTTTCCTTCTTCTCTGCCGGGGCAGCTGCGGCCGCCACCGCGACAGGCTTCGGAGCATCTTTAACTTCCTTCGGTTTCGGGTCGACCCGGAAAACCGAGCCCATGGCAAGACGATGAACAATCGGCTCCCCATCCTTGACGACCGTAACGGTACAGAAGACTCCTTTGTGCTGACCAACGGGTGTTTTGTCAGTGGTCACGATAGGAAAGTTCAGGTTATCAAGGCCAACTTTCAGTTTCTGGGCAGTAGCCGTTGAATAGGCGGGAAGGCCAAAAAGCTGCACCTCAGCCTCTCCCCCAAATTCTCGAAGGTGCTCGACCTCGGCAACCATATCCGCCGTCTCGCCCTGCTTGGCAGTCGCCATGCTCATCTTCATCTGAATGAAGGGCTCCTCGACAGCCAGCTTGATGAAGGGGGCCGCATTGTAAGCAGGGCCCTTACCCGCGTCCGACTCTGCCAGCACCGTCATGTTCCAAGTATTAAGTTCCGCATTCTCATTGGCATTGAGTTCATACTCCAGCTCGGTGTCCTTCTCATTGAAAGTCATCGTGGCAGGCGTGGAGATGCCGGGCGGAATCCAGGGAAAACGGACCGTAATTTTTTTATCGTATCCGTCTTTCCGCTGGGCACGGACCTTAAGCCTGAGAGTCCCGTTCCTCACGATCGGCACTTTAGGTTGATCAATCGTCACTGAGTAAGGCAACGCAGCTACGACTGATACGGGAATCTGATCGAGATACTGCGTGTAATAAGGAACGCCGTTCTGGGGCCCCCGCACAAAGTCCAACGCCTGAGTAAATTTGCCGACGACAGGCTTAGCAGGGTCGGTTGTCTTTGCGAGAAGTTCATACATGCCACCGCCAATAGGGGCATCGGGTGCCGCCTTCAGGAGAATAGGAAACTGGCTGATCGTCTTGGGAATGACCCCCGCCTCCATCGTCACCCCGGCAGGAAGCTTCGGCATTTCGAACTGAAGATCTCCTGCGACTCCCTTGCGGGTAGCGCTGACCACCATCGTATAATACCCCCCCTGCGGGACGTCGAACTCTTTCAGATATTGGAATTCGTTCCGGCGCATTTCCGGCATGGTTACTTCGATTGACGGGGGAGCCGCGATCGTCTCAATCCGGTAAACAAAGTCCGCCCCGCCGCGAGACAACATGTCATTCATCTTCACATAATACTCGCCGTCCTCGGGAGCCTTGAAGTCCACTTTGCCGTCCTTTGTTCCATCAGCATCGTCACTGGCACCCAGTGATCCCATTTTAGCATTGTAAACGGTAAGAACCGGATCCACCGGCGATCCGATGTCATTCGCAAAAACCTTGAACTGGAAAGCCTGATCTTTTTTCGCGGTAAACTTGAAAAAATCGACGTCCCCCTCGGCCTGAAGTATACCGTTGAAAGCTACCGGTAAGGCGGAGGCGATAACTGCCTCGGCGTTGGTATTGTTCGGCTCCTTCTCGAGGACGTTATCAAATGGACTGATGCGCACCCGGTTAGGGGATGGGGGATTGAGCCCTCCATTAGGAGCAAAGATCCCGACCCTTTCATTCAAAGCGGCTGCAGGAAGTTTCGTTTTGAATGTGTATGGGCCCTTCACATCACCAAGCATCGAGAACTCCATATCGGTTCCCGCCTTGCCTCCCGGAGGATAAATCCCCGTTGGCCGCGGAAAGTTTCCAATGTGCGCACGATAGCGACCGCGCCCCTGATAGGCAGCATCGCGAACTTCAACGATATAATCACCGTCAGCAGGCGCTTCAATCGAGAGAACGGACTCCTGCTTCAGCAGCGCAGAGCCGTCGGCAGAAGCAAGCTCAAATCGATCTTTATTGAGAATAGCAACATAGGGGTCAATCGCGATAGCCTGATTAATATTGTTGATACGCAAACCCTCTATCTCGATAGAGATGCGCTCACCTTTTTTGACTGAAATCTGGTAGTAATCCGTCTCTTCAGCCACCGCACTGCCTTCAATCGTGACATTCATGGCGATTTTCTGAGGAGATGCAAAATCATCATTCGGCTCCACTTCATCGACGTTGGGGAATTGCGACACCCAGAAATTTCGGGCATAACTCATCCCGCTCTTGCAGCGCAGACGGAAATGGTGCTCACCCAGTCGACAATCGGGAGCGATCACGAGGGTGACCTCCACTTTCTTATCGTCAATGACCTTCAGATCTTTAGCCGTGATCCCCGGGTAATGGAAGACCACCGCCTCCGCATCACTCAAGCGACTGCCAATGAAGTCAACTTTCAACTCAGTGCCAACTTGACCTCCTCGTCGGATTGTTGTCTGCAGGTCTGGCGAAGCAGCTTCCACGGAGCCCCCTGATAGAACAAGTGCCGCCAGCCCGAGAGCTGCCAGCACCTGCTTCATTGGAGATGTGGAAACCGCACTCTGGGGGAACAGAATACGTTTCATAATTATTGGATGATTCAGATAAAGATCAAACCGAAGCCTTCGCAATGATGTCATCAATGACCGTTCCTCCGGCTACAATCTCAATCGGGCGGGGACCGGGTGCGATGAGTTCCTTGTCGGCATTGATGCCAAGCTGGGCGTATACGGTGGCGGCGAATGACTCCACACCAACCGGGTTCTGATCCGGTTCGGCTCCGAGCGAATCCGAACTCCCGTAGACATAACCGCGCTTTATCCCGCCGCCCGCAAGCATCGTGGAGAACACCTTGGGCCAGTGATCACGACCATCCGTCTTGTTGATCTTCGGCGTACGTCCGAACTCGGAGGAAACCATCACCATCGTGGAATCAAGAAGCCCCCTCTCATCAAGGTCGGACAAAAGAGCGGCGAGCGCTTGATCAAAGGCCGGCACCTGACTGGCGATGTTCCCTTTGATGTTGTCATGCATATCCCATCCTCCGTAAGTGAGCGTCACGAGGCGGACCCCCGACTCAACCAAACGACGACCCAGAAGCATGCGCATACCGGCCGTGTTCTTGCCGTAGCGCTCCTTCATCTTGTCAGTCTCCTTCGTGAGATCGAACGCCTCACGCGCTTCAGCGGAGCCGATCAAACCGTATGCTTTCTGATAAAAACTATCCATCGCATCGATCGAGTCGGCCTTCTCCATGTTGCGGAAGTGACTATCGACGGCCTCGAGCATGGTGCGACGGCGCTCAAAGCGCGCATTGTCGACACCGCCGGGAAGCGTCAGGTCGAGAACCTGAAAGCCCTTGTCGGCCGCCGGATCGCTACCAACCGAGAAGGGGCCATACATCGAGCTGAGATAGCCGGTGCCCGCGAATTCATTCGGAACATTTGGAACG
>JAGNMT010000028.1 GCA_017991025.1 Verrucomicrobiales bacterium | reverse complement strand
TTTCCCTGTGCTCAGCCTTTTGGGTTGCGGTCCTGGCGGGAAGTTCTGAAGTGCGAGCCGATGGAAACGCGCCCCCGGGAGGGATTGCGGGTGCTGCTGCGGCCGAGGCGCAGCGGAGGCAGCAACAAGTGGAGTCGGCCCAGACACTCTTCACGGCAGGTTCAAAGGCTTCGTCTGATCAGTCCTATGCGGAGGCAATGGATTATTTCAAGGCGGCTTTTGAGACTCTTCCGGAGGTTCCGGCCGTCGAGAGCCAGCGGCAGATTTTTTTCAAGCGGTATGAATCTTCAGCCTACCGTTTTGCGGTGCAGTTGGCCGACGAGGCGAAGTGGGCGGAGTCGGAGAAGACGCTTGCTGATGTTCTCGCCCTGGCCGAGGCAGGCAACATTGAGAAAGGAGATGTCGATCCCGGGATCCGTAAGATGCTCGATGATCTGAGGAATCATGATGATCGCTACAATATAGCGACGAGGCCGCAGCATTTGCGGAACATTGATCTGGTGGAGAGTAAATTGATTCTTGCCAATGGCTACCTCGAGCTGGGCGACTATGATCGGGCGGAGCGATCCTATCATCAGGTCCTTGAGGTCGATGCCTTCAACAATGCGGCGCGCCGGGGTTTGGAAAATGTCGAACGGCACCGGATGAATTATTTTGATGTCGCCCTCAATCATACCCGTGCCAAACGACTCGCCGAGGTAAGGGCGGGATGGGAGAGTCCCGTGCCGCCGTTGTTGACCTCCTCCGACCTGATGATCAATCCTGACGCCGTGGCAAACGGTGGCAGTGCGGCCATCGATAGGAAGTTAAAAGAAATTGTGATTCCACGGATCGAATTCAGCAGCGCCAGACTTGCCGAGGTCGTCGATTTTCTCGGGCAGAAGGCTCAGGAACTCGATGTTTCGGAAGTGGACCCCTTGAAGCGCGGGGTGAATATCGTGATTGACTCCGCTGGCGCGGCCGGAGGTGACGACCCCGCCCAGAGGACGCTCAGTGTGAAACTCGCCAACGTTCCGCTCGGGATTGCTTTGAAGTATGCGGTCGATCAGGTGGGCATGGTCTATCGAACGGATAATTTTGCCGTGAAAGTCATCTCGGCTTCTGCGGGCGAAGGCGGGGAACTGGTCTCGCGGCGTTATATCGTGCCGCCGGGTTTCATCTCGGGGGCGGGTGCTCCGGCAGGTGCGGCGGCAGGCGCTGCGGCCGATCCGTTTGCGGCACCGGCACCGGACGGAGGGGCGGCTCTCGTGCAGCGGATCACAGCGCAACAGTTTCTGCAGGATCGCGGGGTGCTCTTTGGCCCCGGGGCTTCGGCCACCTTTGTCGCGACGACTAATTCCCTCGTGGTGAGAAATACCCCGGAGCAACTCATTACGATCGATAACATCGTCCAGTCCGCCAAGGATAGTGGCACCAAGATGGTCCAGATTCATGTAAAGATGGTCTCGATCGAGTCCGTCGCGCTTCATCAGGCAGGGCTCGATTTTCTGCTTGGGCAATCGAATATGGGGTCTTCGGAACGGGTCTTTTTCGGCGGTGGTACAAGTGGAAATGCGGCGATTCCGGTGAATGGAGCGGACTTTCCTTTTAACGGACCCGGCGGACCCGTGGGAACCTTCCCGGTGACAAGCGGCCTCCGCACGGGCAATCTCCCTTCGACTCAGAGTATTGACGACATTATCAATCGCAATGCCCCCGGGGCGGCGAGTGCTCAGGCTCCGGGTGTTTTTTCCGTCGCCGGTGTGTTTACCGATCCTCAGTTTCAAATGGTTATACGGGCCTTGAGTCAAATGAAAGGGACCGATCTCCTCTGTGACTCCCATGTCTTGGTGCGGCCCGGGCAACTGGCGAAGATCGAGCAGGTGAGAGAGTTCATTTACCCGACGGAGTACGATCCGCCGGAGATTCCGAATCAGATCCAAGGGTCTACGACCGCGTTAATTATTGGAGGTCTCATTATTCCCCTCCCAACTGACCCCCAGTTCCCGGCGACACCGGCGACGCCCACGGCTTTTGAGACGAGGAAGGTGGGTAAGTCTATCGAGGTTGAACCGACGGTTTCCTCGGACAACAAGACCGTAAGTCTCAGTGTCCTTATGGATTTTACCGATTTCAGCGGGTTCATCAATTATGGGACCCCTATTCTCAACGGCGCAATTCTGATCAACGGAGCCGCCTCGGTGGTGACTCCGAACGAGATTCTCATGCCCGTGTTTGATGCCATCAAGGAGACGACTAATGTCACCGTCTGGGATGGGCAAACGATTGCGATCGGAGGATTTCACGGGGAGTCCGTGACCGACACAGAGGATAAAATCCCCTACCTCGGTGATTTGCCGGTGTTGGGCCGGGCTTTTCGTTCGAATACCAGTGAGTCCACGAAGCGGGCCCTCACCATCTTCGTGACTGTCCGACTCGTCGATCCGGGAGGAAATCCGATCAACCTGCCGGAGGAGGAATCGGTTCCCGAGTTGATGACGCAGCAGGCTCCGGCCCCGATTCGGGGAGGTTTTTCGGGCCCGATGCCAGCGATGGTTTACCCGGCCAAGTGAGAGAGCCCGCAAATGGGGTGCGCTCGGCGTGACATTTTCTTTGCAATGCGGGTACTCGCTTGTTTAGTGCTCGATTCCAAACCCCCCACTTTTGATCCATAAATGAGCCAATCCGTGACGTCGGACTCACCCGAAACAAGTAAACGCCCTTCAGCTAATGCTGAGGGGGTAACGGAACTCCAGGATGCGGTAATTCGCTTCGCCGGGAACTCGCAGGACGGAATCCAGACCATCGGGGGGTTCCTCGCCCGCCTCGCCGGTCGGAGTTCAAGAGAAGTCATGACCTACATGACGATTCCCTCCACCATTTCGGGAGGCGCGTCGATCTTTCAAGTGCATCTGGGTTCCGGAGAAGTGCTTTCCGCCGGTGACGATGCGGATTTCCTTTTTGCTTTTTATCAGCACAGCTATGACAGCCACATTGGTTCCCTGAGACCGGGCGGTATCTGTATCTATGATTCTGACCACGTGGAAGTCATCAAGACAGATGCGGATGTGATCCATGTCGGGGTCCCGATTACCACGACAACGGTGGAGGCCATCGGTGGCAGTGCCCGCGACCGGGGTAAGAACTTGTTTGTTTTGGGTCTGGTTACCCAAATCTTCAAACTGAACAAAGCGAAGATCGTTTCGCTGGTCGAGCGGCAGCTCGGACGGAAAAGCGAGGATGTCCTCCGGAACGCGATGCTCGCGTTCGATGCAGGATTTGCCTACCCGGTAGGCGATTTGATGGGGCTTGAGTTCGATCTCAAGCAGGGAAAAATCCAGGGGGCCGATAAAGTCACGACCGATGGCAATACCGCGTTGACACTTGGATTGCTGGCCGGAGGGGTACGCTATGGTGCCGCCTATCCGATTACGCCCTGGTCGACTATCATGGAGCAACTCCGGGTCGAACTTCCCAAGTATGGCGGGCTCTTTGTGCAGGCGGAAGACGAACTCGCGGCGGTTTCGATAGCGCTGGGATTTGCGTATTCCGGCCACACCGCCGTCACGGGCAGCTCGGGTCCCGGCTTGTCTTTGAAGATGGAGGCGCTCAGTTATGCGACGATGGCGGAATTGCCCATCGTGGTGATCAACGTGCAGCGGGGTGGACCCAGCACCGGCCTTCCGACGAGTGTGGAGCAGAGTGATCTGATGCAGGCTATTTACGGCAGTCATGGTGACTGTCCGCGCATCGTCCTTGCTCCGCAGAATGTCGGAGATTGTTTTTACATCGCGGTTGAGGCCTGTGAACTGGCGCGGAAATACAGCTGTCCCGTGATCGTGCTGACAGATCAGGCTCTGGCGTCCCGGATTGAGGCCTTCGCGCAGCCGGATCTGGCGGCATTTGTTCACGAGCCTGTCCTCGACCAGGCAACCCGTGGCGAAGATTTTAAACCGTATCCGCTGGACGGACTAACCCGGCATGCGCCTCCCGGCAGTGCCATGGCCGGTGGAAAATACCCGGTGGTGACTGGTCTTGAACACGATGAATGGGGGCACCCGAGCGGTAACCCGACGATGCACTCCCGGATGACGCAGCGGCGCCGGGAAAAGATCAAGGATTTCGGTAAAACCCTGCCGCTCCCTGAAGTCTTCGGGGATGCTACCGGGGAGGTTCTCATCGTGGGGTGGGGCTCAAGCTGGGGCCCGATTCGTGAATCCGTGATGCGGATGCGTGAGCAGGGTAGAAAAGCCGCCGCAATACATCTCCGGCACTTGAACCCGATGCCCAATTCGCTCGATACGATTTTTGCGCATTACGATCATGTCATCGTCGTCGAAATGAACGACGAGGGCATTTACGGGTACGGCCAACTGGCGACCCTGCTGCGTTCGAGATACTGTGACTCCAAAATTAAATCGGTCTGCAAGACGGATGGTCTTAACTATAAAATTCGGGAAATCATCGAGCGAGTCGGTTCCCTCATCAACCCTGCCTAACCTTCACCTGTTTAAATCCCCATGTCTGCGACAGCTGAGCCTACCAAAGTACTCACCAAGAAAGATCTCACCGCCGATCACCCGACATGGTGTCCGGGATGTGGTGACTTCGCCGTTCTCGCCTCGTTTTTCAAAGTTCTCGAAAAACTTCAAATCCCGCATGAGAAGATCTGCACCATCGCCGGGATCGGGTGTTCTTCACGTTTCCCGTATTTCGTGAACGGTCACGGCGTACATTTCATTCACGGCAGGGCTCTCCCTCTCGCAACAGGAGTGAGCCTCTCGCGTCCTGATCTTCATGTCTTCGCCTTTGGCGGTGATGGGGATGGTTATTCGATCGGGGGTAATCACCTCGACCATGCGGCGAGGAAGAATGTCAACCTGACCTATATCGTGATGGACAACTTTGTCTACGGGTTGACCAAGAAGCAGACCTCCCCGACGAGTCCGAAAGGCTTTAAATCGAAGACGGACCCAACCGGATCGATTGATCAACCGATCAATCCGATGAAAAAGCTCGTCTACGGAGGTGCCAGTTTTGTGGCGCGGACACATGCCGTTCAGGTGAAGCACATGATGGAGGTGTTCGAACGCGCCATCCTGCATCCCGGTTTCAGTGTCGTGGAGGTGCTCTCCGAGTGCGTTATTTTCTATCCCGGGATCTTCGATGACGGAAATCCGAGGAAGGGGGGGGCGTTCGACGTGATCGACGAGAAGAAGTGGGACAATACGCCCGAAGATCTCGATCGTCACGACGTGACCGATGAGAACGCGGCCTATCAGTTGGCATCCCTTCAGTATCCGGGAAAATTCGGAGTCTTCTACGAAACCGACAGGCCGACCAAGAATCAACTTGAGCAGCAGTGGATTGACTCGACCCGTGAAAAACAGGGGGCCGTCTCCACGGTGGACCTCCTTTCCTCTCGCTTCGCCTCGATGAAGTGAGCTGTTGACACGGCGAGAATTTCTTAGAGTAACCGGCAGGGGAGACAGCTCTCCCTGTGGGGCTTGGAGCAGTGGCGGGATTTTTTCTTCAGGCTATCGATCTATCGATCGGATCGTTGACTTGCCTTCATCGCCACGATGGCTGTATCGCAATACCCCGGTGTGTGCGGTGATTCCGCCCCGGGATCGGTCCAGGCTTTCGCAGGTGGGCTAGGGCCTCTGCGTCCGGGACGAGAGAAATTCAAGCGCGGTCCCGTGGCTCGGTCCAGCTGCGCAGGGTGAATTTTTCAAATAATCCGGAAACTCTTTCCCAATTATGCAAAAATTTTAAAATTTAAGTTGATCTTTTGATAATATTTAGTAAGCTTGATTGTCGGTGAACCAAAGGAGCTGGAAACAGACGACAAAGCAGGAGTTTATCCCGGATTGCGATGACAACGGCCATGGTTTCGGGAAGACGGGTGAAACCGGCGACACTTTTGACGAGAATGATTTTTTCTACACAAACAGACGCGGCATCACCTCGAGAGAGGAACTGCTGCCGGAGCCAGGGCTCCAATCGAGATAAATGAGAATCTTTGGGTTCATGGCTGTCACTGCTTTCTCTTGTTCATCAAGCAGTTTCAGCCATTCCCGAGTTGAGGGGTAGCCGCAGTCCGGTGTATCTGGCAGGTGTCCGGGCTGCGGCTCGTCCCTCTTACGGGACGACGATTAAGATCTCTTTACTGTCTAAAGTGACAAAGCTGTCGCTTTCTACTTTGCTACCAGGTCCGATAATTCATAAGAGCTAAAAAAACGGGCTCGCAAGAATTCATCGGACTAAGCTATGAAAGTTACATTTGTCACCGACACCTACACGCCGCAGGCAAACGGCGTGGCGACCACGCTTGAGCGACTCGTCTTTGGCCTTCGTGAAAGAGGGCATATCGTTGATGTGGTACGCCCGGCCGTGCTTGCCTGCGACGAAGAGGGCCTCGAAGTGCCTTCGTTCGGCTTTCCGGGGTATCGCGAGGTTCGCTTCGGTTTCCCTATGAAGCTGGTGTTGCAGTCGCGATGGAACAAAAACCGGCCCGATGTCATCTATGTTGCGACCGAGACACCTCTGGGCGCTTCGGCGATCTCTGCGGCCCGCGCACTCGGAATCCCGGTCGCTTCGGGATTTCACACCAACTTTCAGCAGTATGTGGCCCATTACCGCCTGCCTCTGCTGGAAAAGGCGACCATGTCCTATCTGCGCCGTCTGCATAACCGATCGGTTTGTACTTTTGTGCCTTCGCACGATGTCATTGATCAACTTGACGCCTGCGGTTTCGAGAATTTGCAGTTGTTACCCAAAGGCGTTGATACGCGTCTTTTTTCTCCGAGAAAACGGTCAATTATGCTCCGGCAGCGCTGGGGTCTCGGTGCCGGCGGTGTCGTCGGTCTCTATGTGGGACGTCTTGCTGCGGAGAAAAACCTGCCCTTGATCATTGAGACGTTCCGGGAGATTCAGAAGCGGATTCCCGATTTCAAAGGAGTTTTCGTCGGTGACGGACCTAAATTGGAAGAGTTACGACGCAATCACCCCGACTTTGTCTTCGCAGGGGTTCTGCGAGGGGAGGCGCTTGCCGAGCATTATGCTTCAGCGGATCTTTTCATCTTCCCGAGCATCACCGAAACATTTGGCAATGTGACACTCGAAGCAATGGCGAGCGGACTCGCGGTCGTGGCCTATAACTATGCTGCGGCGAGGCAGCACATCGTGAGCGGTGTCAACGGATTTACCGCTCCTTTCGATGACAGGCAGGCCTACCTCGAACTGGCGGTAAAAGCCGCAGCGACTGACCTTCGCCCAATTCGCGAGGAGGCGAGAGAGGCCGCTCGCAAGGTGAGGTGGAAAAAGGTCGTGAAGCGTTTTGAAATACAGCTTGAGGGACTTGCCGCCCGCGAGCCATTCGAACGGGAGCCGGGATTGCTTGCCGTCAGTTGAAATATTTCTTCCCTTGCCATGAAAAGCCATGACTATCATTCCATCTTCCTTTCCGATATCCATCTCGGGACGAAGGACTCCAAAACCGACGAAGTTATCGCGTTTCTGAAGGCGACTACGTGCGAAAAGCTGATTCTGAACGGTGACATTGTCGATGGCTGGGCACTTCGTAGCGGGGGGCGCTGGCTGCCGACGCATACCAAATTTATCCGGACGGTTCTCAAGAAAATGGAGAAACAGGGTACCGAGGTGATTTACCTGAGGGGGAATCACGACGACATCCTGGAACGATTCCTGCCGGTGTCTTTCGGGGGGCTTCGCATCGTGGATGAGTATGTGCACGAAACCCCTCAGGGCAATTACCTGGTGGTTCACGGAGATGGCTTTGACTCCGTGACGACCAGTCACCGCTGGGTGGCGATCGCCGGTGCGAAAGGGTATGAACTCCTCCTCACGGTCAACCGCCTCTATAACCGGTGGCGTGCCTTTCGGGGAAAAGAGTATTTCTCCCTGAGTAAGTCAATTAAATCAAAAGTGAAATCGGCGGTCAGTTTTGTGGGACGCTACGAAGATCAGCTGAAGGAATTGGCCGCAGTTCGAGGTTGCTGCGGCATCATTTGCGGACATATTCATACGCCTGCCGACAAAACGCTTGATAACGGGGTTCATTATTTGAATTCCGGTGATTGGGTGGAGTCTCTAACTGCCATTGTGGAAAAACATCCCGGCGATTTTGAACTAGTTCATTATCGAGATTTTATGGACCGCAAGGAAACGAGTGGTCTATTGATGTATCGCGAAAAAGACTTCGCTGAAAGCGGGGATGAAGTCGCTGTGGTGGCTGTGGCAGTTGCATAAGGCGCTGTAGCCGAGTATGACAATTGCCCCTAAATAGTAAATTTATCAAATCGAGACAGACTAATGAACGAGACAACCCACATCCTTGGCAATTTTGAAAATGCCCTGCGGGAGGCGCGAAACAGCGTCCTACGTATGGCGAGCATCGCCGAGCAGAATCTCGAAAATGCAGTCCGTGCGCTTCTCACGAGAAACACCGAACTCTGCAATTCGGTGATCGCTGAAGACGATGAGGTCAATCAGCTGGAGAGACGTATTGATGCCGACTCGTTTGAGATCCTGATGCGTTACAATCCGGTTGCCGGCGACTTGCGCGAGATAATCACGGGGATGAAGGTCGCAAACAATCTTGAGCGTATCTCTGACGAGGCGGAGAATATCGCCCGGCGTTCGAGGAAACTGCTGAAGCATCCTGAGGTTCCGGAAGCGGCGCTGATCGAACCGCTCTGTGAAATGGCCGTGAGGCTATTCCGTGAGGCTATGCGCGCATATGCCGAGGGTAATGCCGAACTTGCCATGTCGCTCTATGCCCGGGACCGCGAACTCGACCTCGCGGACAGCGAAGTTATCCGCGAATTGAGTAAGCGTATTGAGCAGGATTCCACCCAGGTAAAACAGATGCTACATCTCATCTTCATCGTGCGGAGCCTGGAGCGGGTGGGGGATCACGCGGTGAACATTGGGGAGGATGCCGTTTTCCTGAAGAAGGCGCAAGATATACGCCATCTCGGTCATAAACGTGCCGCTAAGAATCCCGCGCTTGCCGATCCGGCCGACTCGCGGCCTGAATAGCAGAATGGGTCAATGCAGAATGGGCCAAATGCTGAAGGAGGGCCTCGGCGAGGGCCTTTCCAGGCCGGGCGCCCGCTGCACGATCTGAGGCGACCGCGCTAAACGGTTACTGTAAGTCGCAGAGCGATAAGGGTCCCCCAGGGACGCAGTTCTTTCTCCGGGACCGGAAGAAGCCCGCAACGGGCCAGGTGCAGTCGAGATTCTGGTGCAGAACCCTGAAAAGCAAACAGGGTCGAGTGAAACACCCGACCCTGTCTGGAAAAAATAGTCCCGCTTTGTATATCAGCGCTTCGAGAACTGGAAGCGCTTCCGTGCCTTGGGCTGGCCGGGCTTCTTACGTTCCTTCTTGCGAGGGTCGCGTGTCAGAAGATCGTCTTCACGAAGGGTGTCACGAAGATCGCGATTGGACTTCAGGAGGGCGCGGGCGATGCCCAACTGGATTGCGCCAATCTGTCCGCTTACACCGCCGCCGTTGGCAGTGATCGTGACATCATACTGATTCGTCACATTCGCGGTGTGGAAGGGATGGAGGACCTTGTTCTGGAGGGAAAGCGTGCCGAAGTAGTCCTCGAACGGGCGCTTGTTGATCGTGATCTGCCCTGTTCCGGGAACCAGGGTTACTCGGGCGGAAGCGGTCTTGCGACGGCCGGTTGCTGAAAAGGAAGTGCTCATGATAGCAGGGGTGGAGGATGGGATTAGAGTTCGTAAGCCTTCACCTGCTGAGCATCATGGGGATGCTCGGCGTCCGTGTAGATCTTGAGTTTCTTGAAGATCTGGCGGCCGAGGCGGTTGTGGGGAATCATGCCGCGAACCGCGCGCTCGACGAGAAGTTCGGGCCGGCGCGACCTGACTTTGGCGACGGTCTCTCGCTTCTGCCCGCCCACGTAGCCGGAGTAACTGGTGTAAATTTTGGTATCCTCCTTGTTACCGGTGAGGCGAATTTTACCTGCGTTGATAATCACGACAAAATCGCCGCAATCCACATGGGAGGTAAAAATAGGTTTGCCCTTGCCGCGAAGCAGGTTGGCGGCGGCGACAGCGACGGCACCAAGGACTTTGCCATCGGCATCGATGACGTGCCACTGGCGTTCAATTTCTTCGGCTTTTGCAGAAAAGGTCTTCATTTCCCAGATCAATAAACTCCCAGTGCAGATGAAACGGTCGAAATCTCTCCGTTTAAAATGAGCCCCTGCGGCGGGAAGGACGGGAATCTATGTGGTTTAAAGCCGATGTCAAGCCCTGGAAGGCATGAAAAATCAGGCAATTGAGATCGGCCTCCTTCAACCGGGGGAAATTCAGGGAAAGGCCGTGCTGCGGTTTGTTGAAATCGTTGATTAAACGGGGGGCACGAGGACGGTTATTTTCCCGCTCTTTTGAACAAAAACGCAGGAGTCATGTCTGAGTTTCCTGCTCACTGCTTTTTGAATAGACGCTGAATCATATGAATCGTTTGATCTTATCTCGCTTCTTCTCTGGTCTTTTTGTGGTGTTTCTACTGTCTTCGAGGGCAATCGCATCGCCCTCGACGGATGATGAGGTCGACTCGGAGGTTCAGGTGGTGTCGGGAATTTCCCTCCCTCATTGGGCGGAGGGCGAGTGTCAGGAAAATTTTGATATGAGCATTTGGCCCGGCGCGGTCAAGATATGGCTGGAACAGGAGAACCTGCGGTCTCTGATCTCTGACCCGGAGACGCCCGAGCCTGAGCGGCAGTCCCTGAAGCGCATCCTGGCGATGCAACGGGCGTGGCGGGTCAAGGCGTGAATTTGATTTCGGGGCCAATCTGATTTTTGCTGGATGACGAATGTCTAGGCTGCTGCTACTCCTCGTTTTGTTTCCTCTACACGCTTCGGTCGTGCTGGCGGATGACGTCAATGCGTTGATCGTTGAGCAGATAAAGAAGATGCCAAAGGGCGGGAATTACGCAGGCCTTCGAAAAGACCTTCCGGAAGCGGACCGCTATCGTGACCTCTACCGGACCGTTGCTGATCTTGGTGAAGCCATTGCAGTGAATTCCTCGGGCGGGCTAGCGGTGATCCCGGCACGTGCGGAGGGTTATAGTTTCTGCTCCAGTGCGACCTACCTGCTTTTTTGTGACGTGATCGCCGGATTGCAGCGGACCGGTCTTGTCCAGACGGATGACGCGTTGAGCCGGGAGCTGGCAGACATCGGCGACAAGGGCGAAGTAATCCGCGGGAAGCGGGATGGCATCGGTCTCTTCGGACATTGGAATGCGGATGGGCCCGGGACAGCGGTGCTGTTTGAGCGACTCGACCTGGGTACCAATTTCACGGACTTTAGCCGGGCGAAGCCGGGGGATTTTCTTAAAATATTTTGGAACGAATTCATCGGCAAGGGCGAGAAAGGTCATCTGGTGGTCTATCTCGGGCAGGATCCCGTCACCGGGGCCGTGGAAGTTTGGTCCAGCAATGTCAAAAATGCGGACGGGTCGAGTGGCTACGGGACGATGTGGATCGAACGTTCCCGTATCGTCAGAGCGCTCTTTTCGAGGCTGGAGCGCCCGGAGAACCTCGTGAACTGGCTTTCTTATTCAGTTGAGGAAAGACGCAGCGATTACCTGGTCCGGATACGGGAGGTGCCATCGACCGAACTGGAGATGATGAGGGCGACCCGGGCGGGCAATTAGCTGACGGCTCCAGAACCCATGATTTTTGGAAAATCTGGTGATTTATTTATTAATTATTGTAAATAGTTTATATTTGCGTAATAATACGGCATGTCCAGCAGTCATAATGCGTTAAGTTTTTTCAACGGTGAATCGTTCAAATCCGGGCCGTCGAGGAAGACGGCGGCCCATCATCATCCGGGGCTGGACTGGATCGCGCCTCTGGCCGAGGTGAACGAAATGATTTCGGTCGCGCATGAGGCCCTCCTGATAGGAGCCGCTGATCGCTACCGGATCGGCGATCTATTGATGCCTCATGTGATGACCCGGCTGATCAATTTTTCGAAATTGCGTTGTACCGGGCTGGTTGCCGCCGATTTTACGTCGGTAGGCGGGCATTCCGTGCGAAACTACGGCGAAAGTATTCTGGAGATGCGGGGACCTCAGCTCCAGTTGGTTCATTTTGGTGGTGAGGACATTTCCACCGATTTGATCGAAGGGTATCAATCTGCCGCCGATGGGGCGGAAGCTGAGCGTTTTGAGAGTCTCATGATGATTAGCGGACAGGAGGAACTCCGGAGTTATGTGCGTCGTCGCTCAGGGCAATTAGGTGATTTTGCCTACGTTCTGGCTCCGGAAGGGGAATTTTACGGAGCGGGGCTGAGCTTTCACGCGATCGGTCTGCCCGACCCGGGGAGTCTTACCGGGGAGGCGAAATCAAGATTGCTTGCGACTCTCCGGAAAGCCCAGTTTGTCGGGGTGCGGGATGAAAACGGGGCGAACTTTCTTGAGGCCGAGGGAATTTCGATCGAGAGAATGCCTTGCGGCTTGAGTGTCCTCCCCCAGGTCTGCGCGCGACAGTTGCGTGAGTGCCGGGACAGTGACTCGCTGAACGCGATGCGGCACCGCTTTCCGAACGGCTGGATCGCCGTTGAGGTGAGTGACATTCGGCAGGGGGATTTCGAAAGGGTATCTGCTGCGCTTCGCGAGGTCAGTGAGCGGGAAGGCCTCGGGCTCGTGTTCTTTGAGGCGAATAAATCTCTCTCCGAATCGCGGTCCGGGCTGCTCACCCGGTGGGTCAATGCCTTTCCCGAATGGGAGGCGGCAGGATTTAATTCGAATAATATCTGGGAGGTCGCCTCTCTGCTCCTCCATTCCCGGCTCTATTGTGGGAGCTGCCTCAGTTCCAGGGTGATCTGTATGTCGGGGGGGATCGCAAGGATCAATATCCCGACGGGGTCTGAAGCCGCCCGAAGCTATTGCGAGCTTTGGGAGCATGATAGCGTGCCGATCGAGTTTGATGAGGAGGAGGACTGGGCCGTTTCGCTTGGTGAGGCCCTCGCGGTCGATTTTTCGATTCTTCAGCAACATGCGTCATGGTTGCATCGGCGCTATCAGGAGTCTCTGGAGCGATTCTGTCGTGATACGGGGATGAGCGCCCGTCTCATCACGGGAATGCATGAGACAGCCCACGCAAGGTCTTCGGGGGCGGGGCAGTTGTTGCATAAAGAGTGGCTTCAGGATGATGATAGCATGCGTCTTTTTAAGCGTTTGAACCGGAGGTTTCGGCGCACGCCGAAGAATCAGGCTGCGCATCCCGGGGCCGGGCTGTACCGTTGATTGGGGCTTTCGGAAACAGGCGGCTTCTATAGAATCGGCTGCACCTCTGCTTTCTTCGTTCAGTCTGGTCTTGCTCATCGGGGAGCAGGATCTATGCTCTTGCTGGGAAGCACATCGTTCCGGGAAAGATCGATTAGCGGAGTTGCCTTCGGGTGGATTCCAGGGAAGACACGGCCCGGCTCCTGTGAGTCTTCAAAGGTATGCGACGCTATTTACTAACAGCACTGGCAATTGGAAGCGCCGTCACTTTGGTGATTCTGATCCTGTATTTTGCCGGGGTTTTCACACCCATGGTGAATTGGTTGGGAAATGTCTATGTGTCGCGCGGTTTTTTCGGTGGTGAAGCGCTCACGCGGATCAAGTGGCTGGAGATCCCGGTAATCGTGGCGGGCGCACTGTGGGTGGCCTGGAGTGTGATTGATGTGTCGCGGCCGGGGCAAAAGATTACGGTCGCGCTCTTGATTGCCTCGGTGGTATTCGGTCTCTCACCCACCTTTGCCTTTTACGGGTATCTGTTTGATCCGTTTTCATCGCTCGCGGCGGTGCTTCTTGCGGCCGTTGCTTCGCTTGCCTATGCCGGGACCGAGAGGGGAATGCGGAAGCGTGTTCTCGAGGACGTCCTCGGGACGCGGGTATCGAGCCGGACTTTCGATGAGCTTCTCGAGGCTCCGGCCCATCCGGATTTCAGAGGGGCAAACCGGGAGGTTTCCGTCGTGACCTGCCGTCTCCTGAATCATGAGGAGTTGCAGGAATCACTTGAGCCGCCGGAGTTGATGAAGATGTGTAATCTTTTTATCCGTAGTGCCTCAAGTTTTCTCATGTCGAAAGGGGCCTATCTCGATGAGTCGAACCCGGAACTGGTTCGGGTGTTCTTCGGGATGCTTGGCACGACACCCGATCATGCGGCGCAGGCTTGCGGGGCTGCTTTGGAATTGCGGAGCCGTTTGCGGAATCTCAGTCTGGAGTGCGAGTCCCGTTGGTTTCAGCCTCTGCGATGCGGGGTGGGAATCAGTTCGGGCTCAATGACCGTCGGTGTTTACGGATCTCCGGCGCACTTTTTCTTCAGCGGAATCGGGTCGGAGATCGACTATTCAAGGAGGATAGCTCATGCCAACCATCGGTACGGATCGGACCTTCTGATTGGTCCTGAAACCTACCGCCTCATTCACGAGGCTTTCGAAGTCAGACCTATGGAGATGTTCTATGATCCCGGTTCCAACATCATGACCGAGATCTATCAACTGCTTGCGAAGAAAGATAATTACTCTGACGAAGAGAGGGCGCGGCGGGATCTTTTTTGGCAGGGGATAATCTATCTGCGGGAGAAAAACTATGAGGCGGCGCTGGATCATTTTAGTCGCTCGCGTCTTCCCGGTTCGGAGGATGAGCCCGTGGCCTACTATATTGGAAAATCGCAGGAGGGCGTTGCTGCTCCAGAGACAACGGGGGGGCGTCTCACCCGGGAACTCACGGAGAAAGGGCACGCTAGATTGATCTCCATGATGTAAGAGTTACCGTATCATCGTATGGCGCAAGTGGATTACCCGGAACCGGTCAAGGCCCTGATATCGCAGTTGAAGCAATTACCCGGAATCGGTCCGAAAAGTGCGGAACGTATTGCGGTCTGGCTGATGCAGCAGGGCACGAGTTCGACCATGCTTTTTTCGGATGTCTTAAAACGAGCCGGGGATCTCGTGATGGAATGTCGCAGATGCGGGTTCTTTTCCACCGAGGAGCAGGGCTGTGCCATCTGTGAGGGGCATCAGCGTGATCCCCATCTGCTCTGCGTTGTTGAGCAGCCTACCGATATCCTGCCGCTGGAGAGGTCAGGGGCCTTTCGCGGACATTACCACTCCCTTCGCGGGAGAATCTCACCGCTGGATAACATCGGGCCGGAAGATCTCAGAATCGGTGACCTGATCACGAGGCTGAAAGAAGAAGTATTTAGCGAGGTGATCCTTGCGCTCAATTCAGATGTCGAGGGGGAGGCCACTTCCAACTATCTGGTCGAGCTGCTTGCTGATTTTCCGAAGGTAAGGGTTTCCCGCCTCGCTCAAGGATTGCCGGCTGGCGGTGGACTGGGCAACGCGGATGAACTGACTCTGATGAGAGCGCTTCAGGGCCGTGTTGGTATGTAGACCCTCCAGGCGGATGCCGGAATGGTTGGGGAAACCTGAATCAAGGGGCGGTTGACGCCATGTCCGCAAAACGCGGGGTGATCGAGACGGTTTCGCCGGACAGACCCCGAAGAACGGTGACTTCGGTCGCTTCGCCGGCGGGGAGATCATAGATTACTTCGGCGAGGTCTTCGAGTGATGCGGTCTCGGATCCATTCATTGAAAGAATGACGTCCCCGACTTTCATCCCTGCCTCTTCAGCAGGGGATCCGCTTTTCACCTCGATCACTTCAGGCGTGGAAGTCTCGTTGTGGAAAATCAGACCGATCCAGACAGGGCCTGACTTCTTGTACCGCTTGACGTCCTCAACGAGTTTGCGAATGCGGGACACGGGAATGGCGTGGGTTTCGCCGTTGTTGTCCAGTTCCTGTCCGGTGAGGATCCCGGCAAGTTCACCTTCGCTACTGATCAGGGGCGTGCCTGAATTACAAAACTCATCAGGATTAGCGACCCGCACCCGGAGAAAGGGCATCGAATAACGTTCTCCCCG
>JAGNMT010000403.1 GCA_017991025.1 Verrucomicrobiales bacterium | reverse complement strand
GAATTCCAGGAGGGTTACTCGGTCTGATCCTTTCGTTTCATTCGGGGGCAGTCGTCTCAGGACAGGAAGTCCGCTCTGCAGGAAGTCCGTCCACGCCGGGCGAAAGATCACCGATGTCAAAAGAGCGCACCACCGTTTACCTCGCTTCAGGAGACGATACGGCGATCAGGTCCGCGATCCAGGCCCTGCCGCCAGAGGGTGGCACCGTTGTTCTCGGGCCGAATCTGTTTCCCGTAAGTAAAGCCATCGTAATCGACCGTGACGGAGTGGAGCTTCGCGGCATCGGGACCGAGACCATTCTGAGACTTACGGATGGGGCTAATTGCCCGGTCATCGTCATCGGTACCACGGCGACTCCGGTGTCCGGGATCATGCGGAATATTTCAGCGCGGAATCTGGTCATCGACGGCAATCGCGGGGCCCAGCAGTTCGAGTGCTGTGGTGGGCCCTGTGACAGTGGTGGACTCACCTACATTCGCAACAACGGCATCACCGTCAGGGGTGCCGAGGATATTCAAATTGAAAACGTGATCACTCACCATTGTCGTTCCGGCGGCATTGTTTTGGAAAAGTATTGCCGTCGGGTGCACATCAATAACTTTGAATCCTACAACAATGAGTTCGACGGGCTCGCCGCTTATGAGACCGAAGACAGCACGTTCACGCAGATGAAACTGCATCACAACAGGAGTGCCGCTGTGTCAATGGACTGGAAATGCCATCGCAATCTCTTTAGCGATTCCCAGTTTACTCAAAATGGGGGACAGGGAATCTTCATGCGCGACTCGGTCGAGAATCAGTTCCGGAATCTCTACATTCGCGACAACGGGGAGCAGGGCCTGTTTATCGCGGAGACCCGGGAGCTTCCCGGCACGGCCTGCCTGAGAAACGTGTTTGACCGTATCTCCGTGACGGGAAACAAAACCCAGGGTATTCGTGTCAATGACGCGAGCTGCCTCGGCAATGTGATCACCAACTCGAGGGTCTCGGGCAACACGCTCGAGAACATCAGCCTCGCCGCTGACGGTTTGCTTCTTGGTACGGAAAAGGTGGAGCAGTAGTTCTAAAAACCGGGCTGAGAGTTAGTGGTTGAGAGTTGAGAGATCAAAAGAGAGCGTGCCGCTCTCGAGGTCGTAGATCGCAAACCACCCCGGCACTTCAAGCTCGCCCTCACTCCCGGCGATGGAGACGAGGAGCTTCGCTCCGTCGGAGGACCAGCCGTGTGCCTTGACGTAGCGATGCCCGAGGATCACGCCCGTAGGGGCCTTGAGTTTTTTCACCGCCCATGCCTCGACGATATCGGCGATTTTGACCGTTTCGTCCTCGATGAAGACTGTCGCATTGCCCGTTGAGCGGAAAACCCGCAGATCGATGCCCAGACTGCCACCGCCGTCCTCCACGACGATGGTTTTGTCGTCCGGGCTGATATGAACCCGCAAATTTCCCCACCCCCCCGTTGTCGTCATTTTACGGGCGCCCGCCGGATTCGCTTCCGGGATGATCCAGATTTCTTTCTCCTCATTCGCGTTTGCACGCACTTCGAACTTCCATTCCCCGTGATTTGCCCAGCCCTCCTCGGGCTGCTGTGCCCGGACCGGTAAAGTGAGAGCGGATAACAACAGGCCTGTCAGTAAAAGGAATCCTGATTTCATACCACAAGAGGTAACCCGTCAGGGGGGCTCCTGACAAGTGGCTTCTTTTGATGACGAAGCAGGAGGATTGACAACTCGTCCCTATTTCGCCATATCCTGATAAAGCCATGAAAATTTCCCGATCGCTCATCTTCCTTCTTTTCGCCGCTCATCTCAGCCTCCACGCGGAGAGCAATCCGGCTCAAAAATCGATTCGTGAAAGCCTGGAGGTTTTTGTGAATCACGGGTCGCTCTCCGGAGCGGTGACTGTGCTCTATCACGACGGCAAAGTCCTCAGTGAGGAGGCCATCGGCTTTCAGGATCTCGAGTCAAAAGCGCCGATGCAAAAGAACACGCTTTTTTGGATCGCCTCAATGACCAAACCGATCACTGCCACGGCCATCATGATGCTGCAGGATGAGGGGAAGCTGAACATCGACGATCCGGTCATGAAGTATCTGCCCGAGTTCAAAGGTCAGATGCTGGTGAAAGAAAAGACGGCAGAGCAAACCGTGCTCGTGAAGCCGGCCCGTGCCATCACGATCAAAGACCTCCTCACCCACACGAGCGGACTGGTGAGCAACTCACCGCTCGACGGCGAGGCGCTCGACGTGCTCAGCCTGAAAGAGGCAGTCATCACCTACGCCCTTTCGCCACTCCAGTTCGAACCGGGATCAAAATGGTCTTACTGCAATCCTGGTATCAATACCCTCGGACGCCTCATCGAAGTCGTCAGTGGCCTGGAATACGCGACCTTTATGGAGACACGTCTCTTTGAACCGCTCGGCATGACCGAGACGACTTTCTGGCCCGACAAAGCACAGTTGACTCGCCTCGCCACGAGCTACCAGCCGAAGGCGGAGGGCAAAGGTCTGGAACCGACGACGATCCGCTACCTCACGCCGCCGTATTCGAACACCAAACGCGCTCCACTAGCGGCGGGCGGCCTCTTCTCCACCGCAGCGGATCTCCTGAAATTTTATTCCATGGTGCTCAAGGGTGGTGAAATGAACGGAAAGCGTTACCTTTCCGAAGCGGCGTTGCAATCAATGACTCGTGATCACACCGGCGACTTGAAATCCGGATTCACCGATGGCATGGGCATGGGGCTCGGGTTTCAAGTAGTCCGTGAGCCGGTCGGCGTCACGGCGATGTTGAGCAAAGGCACTTATGGCCATGGCGGTGCGCACGGAACCCAGGGTTGGATTGATCCGGTGAAAAAGACGATCTACATCCTCCTCATCCAGCGGGCAGGACTCAAAAACGGCGATGCCTCACCGATGCGCCAGGCCTTTCAGGAAGCCGCTGCGGCGATGTCGGCGAGACCTTAAGGCGGGAGTCAGGCTAATCCGCCTGGTACGGCCAATGCGTCTTGGTCCAGAGACCACCGTCCACATAGATGGTCTGTCCGGTGACGAAATTCGCGGCGTCATCGGTCAGGTGCACGACCATACGGGCGATATCCTCGGGTAAACCGATGCGCCCCATCGGAGTGAGAGGTGACCAGGTGCCGGCGTAGTCATCCGACTCCTCCCGGGTGCGTTCGATTTCGATCGCTCCGGGTGCGACGCAGTTCACACGAATGCCGTACTGCCCCAGTTCGCAAGCGCTTACGCGGGTGAGCTGCTCGAGCCCGCCTTTGGAGGCGCAATAGTCGACGAGGTTAAGGAAGGGCTGTTTGTTGGCACCCGAGCCGATGTTGATGATGGAGCCGCCGAGGCCCTGATCTTTCATGATCCTCGCCGCTGCCTGGGTGCAGAGAAAGCTGCCTTTCAGGTTGGTTTTGATCGTTTTATCCCAGTCCGATTCGGAGAGTTCCAGCAGTGAGGACCAGGTTTGCCGCCCGGCATTGTTGACGAGGCAATCAAGTTGGCCGAATTCGGCAATCACTACGGAAAACATTTCCTCGACATCGGCTTTTTCTCCGACATCGCCGGAAATAGTGAAACACCGGCGACCTTTTCCCTCAATGACGTGTTTGGTTTCATCGGCTCCGGCGGCATCACTGTGGTAATTGATCGCCACATCCCATCCCGCGCCAGCCAGTCCGTAAGCGATTCCCCGCCCCACGCCTTTGCTAGCCCCTGTGACCAATGCAATTCTTGAACTCATTTTGATGATAATGCCAAGCAATGGAGCGCAATAATCCCATGAGTCAAAATGGATTGCGCGGTGACGGGCGGGTTAAGGAGTAGAACGGGCCGGGGAATCAGGGTCGTCGCAGGCTGTATCGTTGACCTTCCTTAAGCAATTTCCCCTCCTTCCTGCACACTCAATGATGGACAAATGTCAAAGGTCAATGGACTATCGGTAGCAAAAGAAAGAGACGTCGATCCGCAACGGGTGTAGCGCCCGACCCGATTAGTTCATGAACCGCAGCCGCTTTATTCAACTCCGATCATCGTCATGCCTTCGGCTCGCGGCAGCGGCGTTGGCGACTTGGGTCGTGGCGCTGTTGGTTGCGGCTGCCGACGAGGTGAAAGTCGATCCGCTACAGCCTATCGGTGAGCAGTCCGAACCATTTGCTAAAGGGCTCGATTTCAGCCGCTTTAATAAAAAGGAGGGTTTTTTTGACCCGCGAGAGCAAGGGGAGATCCTCCACTTTTTCGACGACTTTCTCGAAGCTCAGGGTATTTC
>JAGNMT010000402.1 GCA_017991025.1 Verrucomicrobiales bacterium | reverse complement strand
GAGGAAGTGGCTCGCCTCGGTCCCCTTTCCACGACGGCGGAGAAAGCGATCGGCTTGCGGGAGATACAGGCTCACTTGCGCGGAGAAATGGACCGGGAGACCTGCATTGCCGCCATCCAGCAGTCGACCCGTCATTTTGCGAAGCGGCAGGAATCCTGGTTCAAACGGGAAACCGCGTTTCACCGGCTCGAAGTCTGTCCGAATGAAGAGGCCTCGACGACGGCGGGAAAAATCATGGAATTGATTTCTCCTCTTACGGGGCAAGGTTAGGGCATGACCGTTACCGAAGGAAACCCCGCCACTATCTCGCTCGTTCTTGAGAACGACCAATACACCGTTCTTGTCGGATCGGATCTCATTGGAAGGACGGCTCACTATATCGCCTCCCATACTAGCATTCGCTCCCGGGTCGCCGCCATCGTGACGGACTCGACCGTCGGTCCGCTCTATGCCCGGGCCGTCATCGATTCCCTGGAATCCGCCGGAATCAGAACCTGCCTGATCACCGTTCCCGCCGGAGAAGCGTCAAAAAGCATGGAGCAGGTCACCGGGGTCTGCCGCGAGATGCTTCGCGCCGGGCTTGACCGGAAGTCTTTCCTGATCGCTCTCGGCGGCGGTGTCGTCGGTGACCTGGCTGGCTTTGCTGCCGCTATTTTTCAGCGGGGCATCCCCTGCGTTCAGATTCCGACCACGATCGTGAGTCAGGTCGACAGTTCCGTCGGTGGAAAGACAGGAGTGAACACGCCTGAAGGGAAAAATCTACTGGGAGCCTTTCATCAACCGCAACTTGTCCTCGCCGATATCGCCACCCTGGCCTCCCTGCCTGAACGCGAGTTCAACGAAGGCTTCGCCGAAATCATCAAACACGCCGCGATTCGTGATGCCTCACTCCTCGACCTTGTCGAAAAGCGGGAAAGCATTCGCGATCATCTCATCGACCTAGTCGCGAGAAATGTGGCGATCAAAGCGGCCGTCGTCGAGGAAGACGAACGTGAAACGACCGGAACGCGAGCCCTCCTGAACTTCGGCCACACCATCGGTCATGGAATCGAAGCGGCCGGAGGCTATGGCCGTTTTCTGCACGGCGAGGCGATCAGTCTGGGACTCGTCGCCGCGACGCGGCTTTCCGTGGAGCTCTTCGGCCTGACCGAGGCGGAAGGAGCGCGCCTCGTTCAGTGCCTCAAGACCTACGATCTCCCCACGACCCTCGCCGACGATGTGAGCGATGAAGCGATCCTTGATGCCCTCGCCCGGGACAAAAAATTCGAAGCGGGTGAGATTCGTTTTGTGCTGCTCAATCAGCTCGGCAGCGCTTCCGTCTCCAAAGCAGTGACGCCGGATCATCTCAGAAAAGCACTAACCGATCTTCGCAAGCGCTGAATTTCACCGCTGCTTCAGGAGCCAGCCCGCGAGATCCCGAAAGTCCGCCTCGCTGAGAAGATCGCCGAAAACGGCGGGCATAAGCGTCATCGCCGACACTTCCCGGGAAACAACCTCACTCAGGAGGAACCGACGCGCCTGACCGGAGGCATCAATGAGCTGGATCACTTCGCCACTTTCCGATCCGATAAACCCGCCCGCCGTCGTTCCGTCTTTTAGCGTCAGGACCGTGAGGCGAAAGTGAGCGTCAACATTCCGGTTAGGATCGAGAACATCCTCGGCAATGCGTTCCAGTCCCCTGACACCTATCCCGGTGAGCTGAGGACCAATCAATCCCCCTTGCCCGCCGACCTGATGACAAACGCGGCAATGAGTGGAAAAAAGCGTCTCTCCTTTCTGTAAATCAACCAGTTTTGCGTCGAACGAAGAGATTCTTTTCGAAATCATCGCGGCGAGGCGCAATTGCTCCTCCGGTGAAATCGCGCGCGGCGGAGCAGGCGGCGGCGGAGGCAAAAAAGGGCGCAAGCGGTCTCTGAGATCCACCGGTGCCGACGTCATGAGGAGCCGTGCGACCTGCTGCAACAGGGTCGTTTCCGCGTCGGCGGCACCAAATCCGTCCGTCGGGAGAGACACCCCTTTGACTTCGCCCACGGCGAGCCACGCATACGCACCGCCCCCGTCGCCGTCCACAATCTCGAGGCGCACTTCGCGACCCGCGTAATCCGGCAGCGCCCATTGCACCGGCGTCGCGACATCGCTTCGCGGTGGGTAGGCTTTGGCCAGTTCTTTACCATTCTCCACCTCGACGAGCCTCGCGTAGTTCTTTTCATGCGGCTCACTCCCGGGTTTTCCGCGATGACCACAAAGCAGAAAGGTGAACGTGCCCGGCAGGGCAAAGGATCTGGATTCCAGCACCCCTCTGCGTTGTTCGGCACCCTTTTCCCCGGGAACGAGACTCGAAATCACCTCGATCTCGCGTCCGTCCGATGTCTTGCGACGTTGAATCGCCCACGAAGGAGCGCTTGCGGGACTTTCAGGATGAGGTCGTGTCGTCCACACGTCCTGGGTTTTCCCGGCCCGTTGATCGAGGAGAACAGTGACGAGTTTCGACGCTGCCGCGATCAAGGCTGGTTCCCTGACCACACCGCTTTTCTCCTCAAGACCCTCCGCGATTTCGAGAAGTATCCCCAGCGAGACAATCGGCGCGCCGGGCTCAAAACGCTCACTCTCCCGTTTGATTAACTCACCAACGCTCGCATCATCTCCGAATCTGGCAACATGCCTCCGTCGCAGTCCTGCGAAGCCCTCCGGCAACAACGCCGGATCAAGGTCCCCGCAGGAAAGCAGATAGGATGCTGCCGCAGCCGACTTCACCGCGAGCGCGATGGTGGCAAGGGAAGCATCGGCTTCTTTCCCGGTCGATTCAAAAGCACCGGGGAGAGAAAGGCATTCTTTCAAAGCGAGCCGCAGAGTATGACGCAGGTGCGTGTCATCGACAGGAGTCTCTGCGAGGGACTGACGCAGACCCCCGATACCCGCAAGGTCCGGTTTCTCCTGAAGAGCCGCCGCCGCTGCACGGCGAACCCAGGGCGAAGTGTCCTTCAAGCCAACAAGCGGTTCGGGCGAATCAGCGGCGGCAACCGGCACAGAGGCATTTGTTTCGCCACGCTTCACCACCCTCCAGATCCTCCCCCGCTCCCGATCGCGTCCGGGATGATCGAGCGGTACTTCGTAATGCCCGATGATGCGATTGTAAAAATCCGCGATAAAGAGCGCGCCGTCTTTCCCGAGGGCGAGATCGACAGGACGAAACCAGGGATCGCGGCTGGTGACAAAATCAGGCTGCTCGACGGCGTGAGGAGTCGTTCCCGTGTACTCGATCCGATCATGATTGACCCGTGAGGTCACAGGATTGCCGATGAGCAGATGATCATTCCAATCTCCGCCCCAGAGCCCGTTATCCATATAGACGATTCCTGCTATCCCCGTCGATCCGTGAGTATGCTCAATCATGACCGGTCCAAAGCCAAGTCCGTCGTGCGGTTTTCCAAAACTCGGGTAGACCGCCCCTCGGATCAGTTGATAAACCGGAGAGCTGTGACAATCAGCGCTGTAGAGATTGCCCCGCCTGTCAAAACAAAGCCCGAAAGGATTCACCTGTCCGCGCGACCAGATCTCCACCCGCGAGCCATCCGGCCGAAAGCGGAAAACATTTCCCGAGTGCATATCAAGTTCGGAACCATCCTTAGCTTTGAGATGACTCGTGTTGTTAAACCCGTGCGTGGCGTATACCCAGCCATCGCTTCCGAGCCGGAAACTGGAACACATACCGTGAGTGTCCTTTTCATACCCGAGCGGACCGAAAAGGACCTCGCGATGGTCACATTTTCCGTCACCCGTCGTGTCGGCGAAATACCAGATGTTCGGAATGCTCCAGGCGATGCAACCGTCCTTGTGTTCAGGACGATGCCAGGGCAGGACTCCGGTGGGAATGTTTAAACCGTCCGCAAAATCAGTCACTTTATCGGCACACCCGTCACCATCGGTGTCCTCGAGAATTTTGATCGCATCGCGGCTCCGGCTGACCCGAGAGCCCTCTGCGTCCGCCCAGCGATCCTTCGCCGCCGCGTAGGGATACTCGACGGTTGAGGAGACCCAGACCCGGCCACGCTCATCGACTGCGAGGTTGATGGGTTTGTTAATCATCGGCTCGGACGCGAAGATCTGAATGTCGAAACCTTCGGGAACCGTCAGAGAGCGCAGTTCCTCCTCAGGACTCAACGGACCGGTTTCGCGGACGAGATGATCCTCTGCAACAAGCACTGAGGCAGTCGCAAACAACGCGGCGATTATCAATAGCATCCGTCTCATAAGAAGATCACTGTGACAAAGTCACT
>JAGNMT010000401.1 GCA_017991025.1 Verrucomicrobiales bacterium | reverse complement strand
CTGCGGCTCAGTGCGACGGGTTCGGCCGTGCCGGACACCTACCGACTGGCCCTGACCGCCTCGACGACGGGTGGCTCTTATTATCTCGGGGCGGGACGGGTCCGGGCGTCGAGTGAGTATGTCGATATCACGGTGGCCCAACCCTACGTGGAGTTTAAGGCCGACCCGGTTTCGGTTCGCCGGAGTGACAGGTCACGTGTCATCTGGAAAGTGGATCATAAAAAGCCCTTTGAGGGTGAAGCCACAACCACTCTACTCGGTCTGCCGAAAGGGGTCACCGTCACGAATGCACCGGTGCTAAAGAAAGGGGACAAAGAACTCGTCTTTGAGATCTCTGCCACCAGCGAGGCCCTGCTCGGGCAATACAAAGAACTGGCCTGTGAGATTGTTGTAACCGAGAGTGGACAGGCGATTCGCCAGAGGACGGGCAAGGGAATCCTGCGGGTGGATCCTGCTCTCGCGCCATCCACTTCCAGTGAACCATTGAAATGAAGCGCCTTCTTGTTCTTTTCTTTCTGCTCCCTGCGCTTCTCGGTGCCGAAGAGGCACCGAGCTTTCGTCGCGATGTCATGCCTATCCTGTTCCGCGCGGGATGCAACGCGGGAACCTGCCATGGATCGGCGCGCGGAAAGGACGGGTTTATGCTTTCATTGTTCGGTTACGACGCCGGGGGTGATTTCTACCGGATCACCCGGGAGATGGTCGGGCGTCGGGTCAACCTGGCCGCACCCGAAGAAAGTCTTCTCTTACTCAAGGCTACGGGAAAAGTTCCGCATACGGGTGGGGAGCTGTTCACGAAAGAAACACCATACTATCAAACTCTTTTGAAATGGATAGAGGCCGGGGCACCGGATGATTCCGACTCGGTGCCTCATCCGGTTGAGATTACTCTCGCACCCGATCGAATCGTTTTTGAAGGGGGCAAAAGCAAAGAGAAGACTGCCGTCACCGCCCGATACTCCGATGGTTCGACCCGTGATGTGACGACCCTGGCGCGATTCCTGACAAACAATCCCTCCACGGCCACGATTGACGAAAACGGCGTCGTCACCGCGGCCGGACGGGGGGATACGCATGTCTTTGCGCGCTTTAACCGCTTCACGATCGGCTCCGAAGTGATCGTGCTGCCCGAAGACAAAAACTACGTGTGGACGAATCCACCTGCGAACAATTTTATTGATGAGATTGTCCATGACCGTCTTCAAAAGCTCCGTCTTTTGCCTTCGGAGTTATGTGACGAGGAGACGTTTGTAAGAAGGGTCCATCTTGACCTGACCGGTGACCTGCCGACGGTAGCGGAATATCGTGATTTCATGGCGGACCAGTCGCCTGACAAACGCACTCTTTTGATCGACCGCCTTCTGAAGAGTGATGGGTTCACCGATCTATGGACGACGCTCTGGGCTGAGATGCTTCGTGTCAAAGGGGGCGGCTACGCGCCCTCGGCAACCGACGTCAAGGCTGCGGATGTCTACTTCCAATGGATCCATGAGCAGATCGCGAAGAATCGCCCGCTCAATGCGTTTATCGCCGATCAGATCACCGGCACCGGGAGCAATCTCACAAGTGGACCGGCGAATCTCTACACGATGCTGGTGCATGATGTGAAGGTGACACCGAAGAATCTCGCAGCCGATTTTTCGCAGCTTTTTACGGGTGTCAGGATTCAGTGTGCCGAATGTCATAATCATCCCTTCGACCGCTGGACGCAGGATGATTATTACGGGTGGGTCAGTTTTTTTACAGGCATCCAGCGCAAGCTCGGAGTCGAGCCGCGCGAGTTCTATGTCTTTAATGATCGCAATGCCGCCCCGGCGAAGCATCTCATCGACGACCGTCCGATGCTGCCCACTGTACTGGGCGGCGAGACGAGTGTTCCGGCGGGGGAGGACCCGCGCAAGGCGCTCGCCGCGTGGTTGACCTCACCTGAAAACGAACTCTTTACGAGGAACCTCTCCAACCGGATTTGGGCCCATTTTATGGGACGGGGACTCGTCGAGCCGGTCGATGACATGCGGGTGAGCAATCCCCCGACCAACGGTCCGCTTCTGGAGGCTCTTGCGAAACGCCTCGGTGACGGTGGATTCGACTTGCGCGCATTTGTACGCGACATCTGCACCTCGAGAATCTATCAGCTTTCCGCTCGTCCCAATCAGACGAATGCCGGCGATACACGGCAGTTTTCGCGAGCACAGCTCCGTCGCCTTCGCGCGGATGTCCTGATGGATGCGGTTGTCCGGGCGACCGATGGCGAGCGCGGGTTTGTCTATTTCCCGAAGGGCACAAAAGCGATTCAGCAGTATCCGAGGACGCCGGGTGATACCACGCGACCGATGACGGGCGACCCTTTCTTTGAGACCTTCGGCCGCGCCGGCCGTGGCAGTGTCTGTGCCTGCGACACCAAGATCGAGCCGACCCTTTCTCAGGCGTTGCATCTCATCGCCGGCGATACGGTTCAGGGGCAGATCGGTGCCGGGAAAGTGATCGAGAATCTCCTCAAGGCAAACACCCCGCCCGAAGGCATCATTGAAGAACTCTATCTCCGCACCCTCAGTCGCGAGCCGAAGCCGGATGAGCTATCGACGATGCTGGGGCTGGTCGGTAGTGACACAAAGGATCGCAAGGCCTATCAGGACATTTTCTGGGGTCTGCTGAACTCGACGGAGTTTTTGTTCAACCATTGATCATGCGTCGCCTTCTGTTCATCCCTTTTCTGTTCTCATCGGCTTCGGCCGCCGAAGCCGTCATCACCTACGACGAGCATATCAAACCTATTTTCCGCGAGCACTGCCTTAAATGCCATGGCGAGGACGAGCAGAAGGCGGACTTGAACCTTGCGAGCTTCGCCACTGTTGTCAAAGGCGGCAGCGGTGGGGAGGCCGTTGTAGCGGGGCGTGCCAGCACCAGTTTGCTCTTTGAAGCGGTTACGGCCGAGGATGATGGGGAGCGCATGCCGCCGAAAAAGCCGCCGATCCCGGAAGCCCAGGTCGAGTTGATCCGGCAGTGGATTCAGAGTGGTCTTCGTGAAACGAGCGCGAGCCTTTCCATGGTCGCGGCTCGCGACACGAGTTTCACCCCGGCGACGCCGCTTCAGTTCGACGGTCCGCCACCGATGCCGGAAAGCCTGCCGGCATATGATCCGCCCCCTTTGAAGCGACCGCTGCCGGTTGTCGCGCTGGCGACCAGTGCGCGTGCTCCGCTTCTCGCGGTGGCGGGCCATCAATACGTCGCCCTGCTCGATGCTTCGACGCGAAAGACTCTTGCGAACCTGCCTTTTCCCGAGGGACAGCCCAATGTGATCCGCTTCAGCCTCGATGGCCGCGTCCTCATGGTCGCAGGAGGCAAACCGGTGCAGTCCGGCAGTGTCGTGCTTTTCGACGTGAAGTCAGGCAAGCGTCTCGCCAGCATCGGCGACGAGACGGACGCGGTGATGGCCGCCGATATCAGCCCGGATCAGCAACTCGTCGCTCTCGGAGGCTCCGGCAAGGTGGTCAAAGTCTATGGAACCGCTGATGGCAAGCTGCGCTACAAGCTCGAGAAGCACACCGACTGGGTCACCAGTCTCGCCTTTAGCCCCGATGGAAAAAGGCTTGCGAGTGCTGACCGTGCCGGAGGCATTCATCTCTGGGACAGTGAGAAGGGAGGCATTCTTCTCTCCCTCTCTGAACACAAGGCCGCCGTTCGCAGCCTCGCCTGGCGGGCTGACGGAAAGCTCCTCGCGAGCGGGGGTGAGGACGGGCTCATCGTCTGGTGGGATGCCGCCGATGGATGGCCGGCTATTAGCAAGCCCAATGCGCATCCTCCGACGCGGCCGACCGGCTATTATGGGAAACTGCCGAACGGGATTTTGGCTCTTTCCTTTGGACCGAGAGGCGAACTTCTCAGTGCCGGACGGGACAAACAGGTTCGGCTCTGGAGGGCGGACGGGGGGGTGATCAAATCGTTTCCCACAGAAACGTCGCTGCCCTTGCAGACGGCGATCGCTCAGGACGGTATTACCCTGATCGCCGGAGATGACGCGGGCGGGATACGCTGGTGGGCGGCAGGTCCGTGAGCCGGGTATCGTCGTCTTAAGCGCTCGCGATTCCCCTCTCTGACATCGTGTGCTCGTACCATTCCATGAACCGATCAGCGGCGGCGGTGGAACTTAATATAGGAATACCTCCGCTCGCTTCGACCTTTCTGGCAGCCGCTTCCTCAAAGACGCGGGCAAAGACGGGAGTAGTCGTTCCTACATGTTCGATGATTTTTACGATCTCATCGACCTGATGGAGGGAGACGATG
>JAGNMT010000400.1 GCA_017991025.1 Verrucomicrobiales bacterium | reverse complement strand
GTCCTTCAGGCTTTACGACTGAGACACTGGCAGTGGAAATAATGATCTTCTCCATTTCGACCCGATTGGGAGCGAACTTCGACAGCCACGACGGCAGGGTCGGGCCGCTCCCCTCCCCGTCGCCGCGCGTCGCTGCCGTCGGGTTACTCCCCTTCCGACGGTGCGAAAATTCGAGGCTAAAACGATTTACGGTCACTTCGGGGACGCGAAACGCCTTGTCCCGAATCCCCCCCACTTTTGCCCGCACCCCATCGAGCCCAAGTTCGGCAAAAGATGCCTCCTCGCTCCCGAGAGCGTTGAAGCGCGCCACATAAACCTCGGATCCGGACCACGTGAGATCCGCCAGAGTCACTTCGGAACGCAGCACCGTCGCCGCCCGCTTCGCGAGCCAGTCACGAAAACCTTCGCCGTGAAGCCAGGCGTTCAGGCTCGACTTGGCGATGAGAAGACCCGCCACGAGCAGGACCAGAAAAATGCCGCCACCGATGAGAACGAACTTGAGTAGATTAAAAGGCCGCTTCGACTTCTTTCGGGGATTCGCAGACATAGGGCAACAAACGACACGATCACGGGTCCGGTAAAGGGAAATTCCCGGGCACGCGAAATAATTGGACGGGAAAAAGTATCGGGTTCGACGCGAGGAGACAGGGTTGGGCGGAAGACCCGCCCCTGTTGATCATTAAAGCATCGGACCGGATTGAAGAGCCATCGGCCCCCTTCGTCGCACATTTCTTCATTTCAGGGATTGCAGAGCGGCCCCGAACCTTCTAAAACTGGAGCGTGCTCGAACTAAAAGACATCCATTTCACGATCCGGAAGGGGCAGGAAGAGACCCACCTTCTTGAGAAGATCAATCTCCGGGTTCCCACCGGCCACTTTATGGCCATCGTCGGGCCATCCGGCTGCGGCAAGTCGACGCTGCTGAAGCTGATCGCCGGGATCAATCAGGAATCCTCCGGGAACATTTTCTGGAACAAACGGAATCTTTCCGAGGAGGGGGATCTCGAACATGCCGAAATCGGCTACGTGCCGCAGTTCAGCATCGCCTATGAGGCACTCACCGTGGAGGAGAACATCGAGAGCGCGATCCGACTCCGCGCACAGACCGGAAACCGTGAATCCTTTCATCAACTCGTCGACAACGTCCTCACGTCGACCGGACTGGATCCTCTCCGCGATCGTCAGGTCAAAGTACTTTCCGGCGGCCAGCGGCGGCGCCTCTCCCTCGCCCTCGAACTCGTGACCGACCCGGTCCTGCTTCTCTGTGACGAGGTCACGAGCGGACTCGATCCGAAAAGTGAGCAGGAGATCGTCGAACTCATGCATCAACTGAGCCGCAACGAGCACCGCCTCGTCGTCAACGTGACCCACAGTCTCGCCAACCTCGATCTCTATGACTCCGTCCTCGTCCTCGATGCCGGGCGCGTTGTCTACCACGGCCCGCCCCGGGCGATTGAGCACTATTTCAGTGTCGAAAAAGCCGAGGATGTCTACCCCCGCCTCGCCAAGCGAAACACCGGGGAATGGGCCCAGAGCTGGGACAAACACCATCTCGCCTATTACGAATCCTATCCTGACAAACCCGTCGGAGCCTCCGACGTCTCGGTCTCGGCGGTCACGCCGGGAGCCGGAGCACAATTCTGGGCCCTCTTTTTCCGTCGCTGGAAAATCTTCTTCCGGGACAAAGGCCAGATTTTTCTCCAGCTCGCGATCCTGATCGGATTTCCTTTTCTGGTCATCGTCTTTGAGCTCGAAGGGGTCGAGCAGACCCAACGACTTTCGGAGTCCCTCCCCGCCTCTCTCGCCGAATATGAACAGGAGCGGGACGCGATGACCTTCAACCTCAATCTCGGCGGCATCGTCTCGGGCCTTGTCATGTTTCAGGTTATCCTTCTCACCCTGATGGGCTCGAACAACTCGGCCCGTGAGATCGCCGGGGAACGGCAGATTTTTGAAAAGGAAAAACTGGGCGGGGTTCGTCCCGCCGTTTACATCGCGAGCAAGGTCGCCTTCCTCGCCATCCTCGTGTTCCTGCAGTCCTTCTGGATGGCTATCTTCGTGCAGAGTGTCTGTGATATTCCGTCGCAAAGCTTCGCGCCGCATTTGCTGCTGCTCCTCCTCGTCAACGGTGCCATGACCGGCATTTGCCTGGGCATCTCCTCCCTTGCGAAGACAGCGGATCAGGCCTCGCTCCTCAGTATCTACCTCGTCGGATTCCAGCTCCCGCTTTCCGGCGCGGTCCTTGCGCTGCCTTCGTGGGCCGGATGGCTTTCGCGTCCCTTCATCTCCGCCTACTGGAGCTGGGCGGGAATCATGGACGGTATGGAGCGCGACTACTTTCGCTATATCGAGGAAGTAACCGACACCTGGCTCGCCCCGATGTGGCTGTCATTTGTCGTTTTGATAGTCCATGTCGCCCTCGGGCTCTTCATCGCCTACATCGGGGTGAAAAAACCGCGATGGGATTCGTGAGACGTCTCTCCGACCTTCCGAAATGACTGCCGACGACGAGCTCACCGATTTTCTCGGAAGTCACATCACCGACAACAAACGGGAAAAGATCGTCTCCGTGCTCAACGAGCGGACCCGTCATTTCACCGTGCTCCTCGAAGACATTTATCAGCCGCACAACGCGAGCGCCTGCCTGCGCAGTTGCGACTGCCTCGGCCTTCAGGATGTCCACATCGTCGAAAGCCGCAACGACTACCGCCCGAACAATAATGTCTCGATGGGCAGTTCGAAGTGGCTCACCCTGCATCGCTATCACCACGCCGAATCCGCCATCGAAACACTCAAGGTCAAAGGCTACCGTCTCATCGCGACGTCGCCAAATGAAGACGGCTACGACCTCTCGACCCTGCCCATCGACAAGCCCGTCGCCCTCCTCTTCGGTTCCGAACACAAGGGGCTCTCAGCCTCAGCGAAGGCCGCCGCCGAGGGTTATCTCCGTATCCCCATGTACGGATTCACCGAGAGCTTCAACATCTCTGTCACTCTGGCTCTCGCAATCTCGCGTCTCGTCGAGCGACTGAGGGAGAGCGGCCTCAACTGGCAACTCAGTGAAGAAGAGAAAAAGGAGCTCACCCTCCACTTTTACCGCCGCATCGTGACCCGGCATGATTTGCTGGAGGAGAAATTCTGGGAGACCAGGAGTCGCTGAACACCATGCCATCACCAAAACGAGAAGAACAGACCGAGTTACCACTCTTTGCCTCAAGCACTGCAGTCATTCCGATGAAGAGCCATTTCCCCGGCTGGGACCGCCCAGTTCTCGCGACCTGTGTCGAGTTCCTCGCCCGCGACTGGGACGAACGGGGCTCACTCGATCTCTCCGACCACCTCGTCATCGTGCCGACGCGGAATGCGGGACGCCGTCTCCGCGAAGCGCTCGCAGTGTATGCGGCGAACTTCGACTCGGCCGTCCTGCCGCCCCTTGTTGTCACGCCTGACTTCCTTTACGCTCCGGCCAGAATTCCTGAAACGGCACTTCCGGTCGCCTCGCCCTGGACGACGCAGCTCATCTGGACCGGTCTCCTCCTCGATCTGCCTCTGGCCTCGTTCCGCCGGGTCTTTCCCGTTGATCCAGTCGAGCGGCAACTTAAGTGGGCGAATGACAATGCCCGCGAACTGCTGCGGGTGCGGAACCTCCTCATCGAATCCGACCTCGATTTCAGCGAGGCCGCCGCGCTCCTCGCGACTCATGACATTGAGCCCGGCCGCTGGAACGAACTCGCGGAGATCGAGTCACGTGCCGCCGCGTTGACGGAACAATGCGGACTTCTTGACGCCGGTATTGCCTCCCGCACCGCGTCACAGTCAGGAGTGCTCCCACCCGAAATCCGGCATCTCGTCGTCGCCGCCGTGGCTGATCTGAAACCTCTCGCAATCCACGCACTCTCCCGCCATGCGGCGACCGTTCCGACGACGATTCTCGTGCACGCGCCCGAATCAGAAGCCTCGCTCTTTGACGCCTTTGGTCGACCCCTCCCCGATGCCTGGCTGACCCGGGAGATCGCCATTCCAAAGCCAGGTCAGACCATTCATCAATGCGCGAATCCCGTCGCCCAGGCGGCGCTCAGCCGCGACCTCCTTGCTCCGTTTCTAAATCCCGCGACCCTCGTTGCCATTGGCATCCCCGATCCCGAGGTCGCGCCCACCCTTGAACAGAGTCTCTCCGAGTCCGGACACGGCAGTTATGATCCGGCGGGCAAACCGGTTTCCAAGGAGGGCCTCTATTACTTGCTCAAGCTGACTCATCAGCTGGTTTCCTCGGATCGCTTTGAGG
>JAGNMT010000399.1 GCA_017991025.1 Verrucomicrobiales bacterium | reverse complement strand
CGAAGCGCGGCAAAGCAGTCAGTCGAAGTCACAATGCCGGGGCCTCCCACTTCGGGATGCCTTTCGTCGCTTTCTGCTCATTAAACCACTCAAAGTAGGGCTTCGTCGGGGACAGCGGTGCGTCCTCATTGACCATGAGGGGACGGGCTTCTTTCCAGTATTGGTTATAGGCGGCCAGCATTTTCGCCGCGACGTCGGCGTGGTCGGCGAGAATGTTGTCTTTTTGGCCGGGGTCGGCCTCCATGTCATACAGCGAAGCACCCGCAGCGGGCCTCTCGGATCCCTTCTTACCCTTAGCTTTTCCTCCACCCGCGCTTGCGCCAACGTATCGGTACTTCTGATTACGAACAGAAAAATTCACATCTTTAAATTCATTCGGCTCCGCACCGGTCGGCCAGCGGCAGATGTGATTGAAGAGAAAACGATCCGGCCAGCCCTCGCTGTTTCCCTCGATCAAAGGCAGGAGACTACGGCCCTCGACCTGACCTTCGGGCAAGGTCGCACCGGTGAGGGCGGCTAAGGTGGGCAGGACGTCAATGTGCGAGGCAATACGATCAATGTCCCGTCCCGCCTTAACCTTCCCGGTCCATCGGACAAAAAAAGGAACCCTCGCGCCACCTTCATCAGTCGAGCCCTTGAGGCCCTTTTGGCCGGCGTTGTAAAAAGGATAACCGGGCGCAAGGTCTTTGCCCGGTGTTCCGGAACCACCTCCGGTCATGCCGTTGTCAGACATGAAAATAACCAGGGTATTTTCATCAAGATTCCATTCCGAGAGTTTGGCGAGAAGTCGCCCCATGTTCTCGTCGATGTTTTCAATCATGCCGTAGAAACCAGCCTGTTCCTTACCAAAGCCGAGGTCGGTAAAACGTTTTGCGTTCTTCTCGGGAGCGATGAAGGGCCCGTGCGGCGCATTGGTTGCGAGGTAGGCAAAGAAGGGCTCTTTCGCCGTCGACTTTTCCTTGATCCAACCAAGCGCGGCGGTAAAAAAGACGTCAGTGCAAAAGCCCTCGGTCTGCACAAAACTCCCGTTGTGGCGGATCACGGGATTCATATAGGTATTGTCCGGAGCATCGGCGCAGGAGCAATCATAAGCCTGCCCGATCCCGCCGGCTCCGTGGATAAAGACCTCATCGAAGCCGCGCTGATCGGGTTGGTATTCCTTTTCGTCACCGAGATGCCATTTCCCGAAAATCCCCGACGGGTAGCCGGCCGTTTTTAACACCTGAGGCAGGATCGTGGCATTCAGGGTCATGCGCTCCCGCTCAAGGATCGTGTGGGTGATGCCGTTCTTCTCGGGATGACGCCCCGTCATCATCGCTGACCGGGTCGGCGAGCACGTTGGTGCGACAAGAAAGCGGGTGAAACGGGTGCTCTGCCCGTAGAGCGCATCAAGGTTCGGGGTCTTCAGCCAGGGATGCCCGTGGCAACCGAGGGGGCCGTAGCCCTGATCATCGGTGATGACGAGAACAATATTCGGCCTCGTGTCAGCAAGCCCGGCAATGGCCGGAAGCGATGAAACAACCAGGGCGATGGCAATGAGTCGGGCGGGCATGAAAATCATAAACTGAATTGATAGTCTAACAGAATAGGAAAAAATGCATCTCAAAGAAAAGCGCTATCCCGTCCTTTTGCAGGACTTGCGATCAGGCCGCAAAACTGTCAGCATGCATCGGTGAAGGCCATTATGAAACTCCCCGGCTCCTCTTTGGTTGCGCTCCTTTCGCTCGTATCCCCGTTTATGGTCGCGGCGGCGGAACCAGCACCTGTGACAAAACCGCCCGATTATCTCGTCGGGCGTATTGCCTCGCTGCAACCGGACCGAACCGTGATCTATAAGAAAGTCGACGGACGCGAACTGGAACTCCGGGTTTTTCTCCCCGAGGGATGGACCGCCGCTGACCATCGCCCCTGTTTCCACATCATACACGGTGGAGGCTGGGTGGGAATGGATCCAAGCCGGATGTATCCCTTCGCCGCGGACTTTGCGAAACGCTACGGCATGGTCGGGATCAGCGTGCAATACCGGCTCTACAAACCAGGCACCACGACGGTATTTGACTGCGTGAAAGACGCCCGTTCCTCGGTCCGATACGTCCGCTCCCATGCCGGCGAATTCGGGGTGGACCCGGCGAAAATCGTCGTCAGTGGCGGCTCAGCAGGAGGCCACCTCGCCGTCGCGACAGCGCTCTTTGACGAAGTGAATGAAGAGGGTGAAGACACCACCGTCTCCTGCCGTCCCGACACGATGATTCTCCTTTTTCCGGTCATTGACACTTCCGCCGAAGGTTACGGACAGGAGAAAATCGGTCAACGCTGGCAGGAACTTTCGCCCGTTCACCACGTCCGGTCCGGACTGCCGCCCACCCTCATTTTTCATGGCACCGGAGACACAACAACACCTTTTAAGGGAGCAAGAGTATTCCACGAATCCATGCTCGCGGCAGGCAACCGGTGCGAACTTCATGTCAACGAAGGAGGCAAACATGGTTACCTGATGTTTAAGGAAAATCTTTACGAAGAAACCATTCAGCTCTCCGCCGCCTTCCTCCAATCCCTCAAAATCATTGCTCCTGACAAAAAATAAATTTCCCCCTATCATGACCACTTCCTCTCTTTCTCGCCGCACTATCATCCGTGGCGCTCTGGCGACTGGGCTTGCCGGCAGCCTGCCTCTTTCCGGCCGGACCGATGAAACAAAAACCTGGACCGTCGGTGTCATTGGTCATACCGGACGCGGGGACTACGGACACGGGCTCGATACGGTCTGGCTCGGACTCCCCGAGACAAAGATCATCGCTGTCTCCGACCCGGATGAAGCGGGACGGGGCAAGGCGATCGAGCGACTTAGACTCGGCAAAGATGGCGGTTTCGCCGACTACACAAAAATGCTGGACACCGCAAAACCTGAACTGGTTGCGATCGGGCCTCGACACGTCGACCAGCATCATGACATGGTCATCGCCGCCGTGGCCGCCGGGGTAAAGGGAATCTACATTGAAAAACCCTTCTGCCGCTATCTCACTGAGGCGGACGCCATCGTCACTGCCTGCAAAAAGCAAGGCACGAAACTCGCAATCGCCCACCGCAATCGCTACCATCCTGTTCTACCCGTGATTGCCAGGCTCATCGAAGAAGGTGCGATCGGACGCTGGCTTGAGATTCGTGCAAGGGGGAAAGAAGATGCCCGCGGCGGATCACTTGACCTCTGGGTCCTCGGCTCCCATCTCCTCAATCTCTGCGACTATTTTGCAGGCACGCCGCTGCGCTGCTCGGCAGCAGTGCTGCAGGACGGTCGCCACGTCACTAAAGGAGATGTGCGCGAAGGAGCCGAAGGCATCGGCCCGCTTGCCGGAAACGAGGTCCATGCCCGATTTGAAACGGAGCGACACATACCCGTCTATTTCGACTCTGTGGCGACAGCAGGAACGAAAGAAGCCGGATTCGGCCTTCAACTCATCGGAACGGAGGGCATCATCGACCTGCGTGGAGATGCTGATCCCCTCGCCCACTATCTCGCCGGAAGCCCGTTTCGGCCGACATCCGAAACGAAGGCATGGACCCCGATCAGCAGTGCCGGCATCGGCAAACCCGAACCCATCGCCGACATCCGCGCCCTCGTCGGAGGACATCAGGCTCCCGTCCGCGACCTGATCGACGCCATCAAGAATGACCGCGCGCCACTTTGCTCGGATACTGATGGCCGGACCATCCTTGAGATGATCATGTCGGTGTTCGAGTCCCATTGTCAGGGTGGTGCGAACGTCACCATTCCGCTCGAAAGCAGAGAACACCCGTTGGGGCGTTTATAGGGGAGGAACGAGAAGTCAATCCGCGCCCCCCCGGGTGAGTCCACCCCGGGCCAGTTAAGTCTCACGTCTCGCTGATATTGTATAGTTATCCTGCTTTATTGGAGAAATTATACGAAAAGGAAGTTGAACCCATCTCCGATTCTGTTGCAGAATTGCCAGGATAAGAAACCAGGGGATACTTCCGTTGCTTTGTCATACCATTTTGCAAAAGCAGCGATTCCGCTCGCATTCATGATCTTTTCACGCCGGATCGAATCACTCAAACGAGTGGCAGCCGATGACACCGAGAGGAAGAATCGTATTCGCGTGTTACTCCGTATCCGTAGCCTGATTCTTTGGGGTGTTCTTCCGGTAGTCCTCTTCCTTTTTCTCTTTGCGACAATCCTGGAAATATCGCTCCTCGCCATCGTCCAAGGCCGGATCCAGACTGCCGATTTCATGAAAATGAAGGACATCATCGGAAGTATCGCCATTTTTCTA
>JAGNMT010000027.1 GCA_017991025.1 Verrucomicrobiales bacterium | reverse complement strand
GCTGCGAAGCCTCAAATCATTATCCAATGATTCGACCGTCACAAAAGCAGCGTTCTCTCCCCCTATGAAGCCCTCAGAGAGGTCTACCCCCGGGGCATTCATACCACTGCCTGTGATCGTCACCGAGCCGGTGCCAGTCGCGAGAATATCACCACCGGCGGAGACTGGCCCGATCGCGAACGAACCAAAGCCTTCTTGTCCGCCACCCCCCCCTCCCCCGCCTTGGTCACCGCCCCCCGTAGCCATCACGCCGATACCCAGCGTTCCACCTGCCACCCCTTCGATCACACTGGCACCATCCACCACCGAAACCAGGGCTCCGTCTTCGAACTGAATGCCGTCGATCCAGCTGCTTCCATGGCCGCCGGTGCCGGTCAATTCAACGTCGCCGGCTCCGGTGGATTGGATCGTCGAGCCAATCACGCGAATGCCGCGATTTCCGAAGCCATCAACCGAACCGCCGCCTTGACCCTTGATCTTCACCAAGCCATCGACCGAAGTGATCGTCGAACCCGCCCCCTGCATGAGAACCCCCTCGTTGAAAGAATGTCCGCTTCCGCCCGTACCATCGAGGGTAATGTCCGCCAGGCCAGTACCGGTAATCGCGGTGCCCTCGCTCACGCGGATCCCCTGGTGATCCCCGTCGCCCCCGCTGCCGCCGAGGCCCGTGATCGAAATCGCTCCATCGACCGAGGATATCGTCACCTCGCCGACGATAGAGACCCCGTCGTTGTCGAAAAACCCGTCGCCGCCGGTGCCGTGGAGGGTGATCTTGGCGGCATCTGTTCCCGCCCCGGTGGACGCGATCGTTTCGTAAATGTTTTGCAGGCGGATCCCGTAGTTACTCATGCCCTCGCCGTCACCGCCGCCGATCCCGGTGATAAGGATGTCCCCGTAGGCGGAGTGGATACCGGTGCTGTAATCGCTGATGAAGACGCCCGTATTGTAGGATCCGATCCCGCCGCCGGTGCCGTGCAGGGTGATGGTCGCGGCGTTGGGGGCGAGACCAGTGGAGTGGATCGTGGCATTCTCGACCATCAGGATGCCGATACTCCCTCCGTCGTTCGAGTCGCCGCCAATTCCGGTCAGAGAGATGGCACCGTTTTCAGAGGTAATCGAGGTGGTCGATCCAGCGAGGTAGATCCCCTCGTAGCCGTAATTTCCGTCTCCGCCCTCGCCGTGCAACGCAATGCCGCCGGCACCGGTCATGGTTCCTGCGGAGGAAAGAGTCGTTCCATTGTATAGGCGGATCCCTCGCGATCCGGATGGTTCGCCGAAGAGGCCGTCCCCCCCGCGTCCGGTCAGGGCGATATCCCCGAGTCCGGTCGTGAGCAGTGAGGAATTTTCCACGTCGATCGCGGTGAAGTCACCGATGAGTGGACGGCCCGCATTGGCGTTGATCGTCAGGTTCCCATCGATGACGGAAAGGAGGGAATTGTTCCGGATATCGATGAACCACTCTGCGTCGAGGTCTATCGTGCCCGTCCCGGTATTGGTGATCGAAGAGGCGTCTAGGGATATGTTCGAACCAAACAAATCGACGTTGCCGCCATGCAATTCGACCAGGGAGCCGGTGGCCAGGCCGATGCCGTAGCCGCCGTTCCCGAAATCTCCCCCGGTCCCTTTGAGAATGACGTCGCCGGTCGTCGAAGTGATGGTCGCGCCATCGAGCATGATGCCAACGAAATTGCCCGGTGTCGATCCCAGGGCGTTCGCCGAGAGGGTGATCGTCCCCGTGGTCGAGGTGATGCTCGACCCCTGGGAGAGAAAGATGTCGCGAGGAGTCGTCAGCGAGATTGTTCCGGTTCCCGCGGTGGAAAGATTGGCATCCATACTGGAGAGGGAGATCCCGCCGTAGGTTCCGTCGAAGGTCTCGATCGAGAGATTCTTGCCCGTCGCCATCGTGATGGCCTGGTTGATTGTGACGCCGGATCCGGTGGAGAAGGAGAGGTGGTTGCCGTGGGAGATCGCGCCACTCACGGTGATATCTCCCGAGTCAATGTTGCCGATCTGGACGAGACCGGCGGTGATACGGTCGAGTTCCTCGTCACTCAGCCCGAGATCGCTGTCGATGTGATCGGAACCTCCGAGGTTGATCGCAAATCCATTGGACTTGGTGTGGATCGTGACCGTGTTCGATCCCGCGTCGATGAATTCAGTCGCGTCGATCGTAAACGCGTCGGTGATGAGGGTGATGTCGCCGCTCCCCATCGTTGTAACCGAGGCCCCAGCGCCGAGATCCTCGGTGATCGCGATCCCGAAGCTGGTTCCGACTCCGTCGAGCGTGATCGATCCGGCTCCCGAGGTCGAGATTGATCCGGTCCCTCGGACGAAAATGCCGCGATTGCCGGAGCCTGCGTTGCCGCCAATGCCGGTCACAAAGAGGTCTCCATCGAGGGATCGGATGCTTGAGTTGAAGCCCTCTACGACGACCCCGTGATGCTTCCCATTGGATCCGACTCCGCCCGTTCCTAGGACGACGACGTTGCCGCTTCCGGAGTTGATGGAACCGGAACTGTTGATCCTCACTCCACTGGAAAGGGCCGAGGTGTTTGTGACCGTTCCGGCGAATCCCGAGACCATCAAGAGGCCGCCGTTCGAAGCGATGTCGGATGCACCGTAGACGGCGACGCCGTTGCTGAAAGTGCCTGCTGTGCCACCGGTTCCAATCACCGAAACAAATCCCGAACCTCCGGCGGTGATGAGACCCGATTGATTCAGGAGAACGCCGTAACCCTCATCTCCTCCGGTGGACCCAAATCCAATGACTGAGACATCGCCACCGCCAGAAGTGATCATCGATCCCTCATGGAAGAGAGCGACGCCTCCATGAAACCCGCTTGGGTTGGCAATCGCTCCGGCCTCTCCGGTGACGACAACACTCCCTCCACCGGAGTTGATGACTCCGGAATTCTCAAGATAGACACCGAAACTTCTCCTTCCGCCGACGCCGCCATAACCGTTGACGACCACATTGCCGAGTCCTGAGGTGAGGATTGAGCCCGATCCGTAGACAAAAACACCGTAGCCTTCGGCCATCGGTGAGGAATTGCTCCCAGCCGTCCCTGTCACCAACACCGGCCCGTCACCGCCCGAGTCGGAGGTGATGACGCCTCCATTGAAGAGCGCCACCCCGTGATTGGCATCATCTCCGTTCCCGGCGGTGCCGGTCACTGTGACGCTTCCCGAGCCACCCGAGGTGATGACTCCGTTGTTGTGAACGTAAACTCCGGCGTTCCAGTTGGAACCCGATCCCCCTTGGCCTGTCACGGAGACGGGTGCTCCGAGCGATGAGATTCGTGAAGTGTCGTCACCCACCCTCACTCCGTAGTGAAAGCCGAAGTTGCCGGATCCGCGGCCAGTGCCGGTGATCGTGAGACTGCCGTCCGCAGTCCCGCCAAGGATTTGACCGCCGGCCATGATGGAGACGCCGGTTTGGCCCATTGCCGCGGCGTCGCCGCCTCTGCCCGAGACGGTAACGACGCCGGTGCCGGTCGATTGGATCGTGCCGCCGTTGACATTAACGCCAATGAAGCTCCCGGATGTCGCGATCATCTGCTGGTTGGCGGAGAGGTCGAGGTTTCCGTTCACCGTGGTGATACTGGCGAGGTTCCCGAGGGTGATCATGCGTATCGCGGTGGCGGAAAAGTCCCCGTCCCCCGTCGCGTTGATCACCGCGCCGCCCGTCATTTTGAAGTCCTGGTCCGCGAGGAAGGAAAGGTTGTTATCAGTATCCCAGGAGATGTTCACGTTGCTGGCGAGGCTGATGTCGCCATCGCCGCCGGTGCCGGAGGTGTTGATGATCAGGCTTCCACCGCTCAGAAAGGAGTTGATCGCCCCGTCGGTAATGGAGGTGCCGCTGACACCTCCTCCGACTCCATCGATGACGGCAACGTCGATGGGATCGAGGAGGAGCGTTCCCGCCTTTCCAGCCGGGGCCGAGACTAGGACCTGCCGCACCAGATCGTCCGCGTAGACCTCGTGTTTGCCCGACAACTCTGCAAATCCACCGTTGCCGCCAAAGGTACCTCCCCGCACCGAGAGGGTTCCGTGAAAGTGGAGGGTGTCTTCGGCGAAGACGACGACCTGCCCCCCATTTCCCGAGCCGATTGAATTCGCGCTGATGATCGCTCCATTGCCCACCGTGACGTCTTCCGCATTGGCAAATTCCGGATCTCGCCCCCGCAATCCGCCGCCAATATAGGTCGTGCCTCCTGTGATCGCGCCATCGTTGAGAATGAGGGCTCCCTCGAACACCTCGATCTCATTGCCCAGAATGGCAATCTCGCCGCCGCGCCCTATCCCGCCCGAGGCATCGACCGTACCTCCGATCTCGGTGCGGCTTTCTGCTCCCGAATCCACCTTGATCTTTCCACCCGAGCCATCGGTGCGTTTCGCCTTCAGCGTACCCGTGGACCTCACATTGCCACCGCCGGCACTGAGAAAAATCTGCCCGCCCTGACGCGTCACCCCGGTGGCAGCGACGCGGCCTTCATTTTTCACCGCGACGCCATAGATATTGCCTCCGTGGGCTTTCAATTCCGCCACATTCGCCTCCACCGTACCTTTGTTAATCACTCCATTTTCTTTTCTGCCACCATTCGCGCCCCGCACATACACCCGCTCGGAACCCGATTCCTTGATCAAAACCTCATTGCCCGCAGCGAGGCCGACGGTACCCGCCGGTGCCCGCAGCGAGCCGGAATTATCGACCGTCGCGGCAACCAAAAAGATATCCCCGTCGAAGGCGGAGATGCTGCCCAGATTGACGATCGCGGCCTGGGAAGGGCCACGGAAATTCAGGTCCCCGCCTGAAAGAAACTCATTGTCGGAAACATCCAGCGTCGAAGCGGCAAAGCCTGCCACGTCAATCGAGCCGTCGCGGCCAATGACGATACCGTTCGAATTTAACAGAAAAACCCGACCGTTCGCGAGAAGACGCCCGTCGATGTTCGAGACCGACTGCCCGGTCACCCGGTTCAGCGTGGCACTCAATGAATTCGGCTGGATGAACTGGGTTGTCTCGCCCGTCGCGATCGAAAACGAATCCCAGTTGATGATCCCGCTCTGCGATCCTTGAATGATGCGGAGCGTGTCCCCCTGACGTTCAAAAGCAACGTCACCAAAACGCACTACCTCGCCCGCCGGATTTCCCGGCAGTTGCATTGTCATCGCGAGACATAAAAAAACGACCAGCGAGCTCCTTGCGGTAGCCACCTGATCGTTTCTTCGCAAGAGGGTCACCATGCCCGTCTCCCGGCATCAACAAGTCGACTGAAGTTGACCTAATTCTCTTTCTTCTCCGTCGCGGCAGGAATGATATCGACCTTGCCTTCTTTGACCTGAGCGAAGCCCTTGCCATCCTTCACGGCCACTGAGAAAAACGTGCCTCTTGCGGCGGCTACTCCGCTCGGAGTCCGCACCTGAAAATCCAGTTCGCCGGCGGCATTCGGCTTGAGAAGGGCGGCCAGGCTGCCCTCCTTGAGATCAACCGTGACCTTCGCGGGTTTAACCGTTTCATCCACCTTCTCAACGAGCACCTCGGAATTTTCAGCGATGCGGATCGCCGAACGAGCCGTAATGACGACGACCGCCCTCGCACCTGCCCCGGTTTTTACAGTACTGCCTATCACGACTTTGTCCCCGGCCTTCACCGCCACAGGAGCATCACCCGTTTTGGCAATGACCTGAACGTCACCCACAGCCACCGTTACTTTCCCGCTCTCGGGTTCAGCGAAAAGAATGGAGAAGGGCAACAAGCCAATCGCCGCCATGATACAAAAGAAATGAGAACGAAGATTTTTCATAATTAAGCGAAGCTATCGAGTTCGTATTGATTCTTCAAGCGCTTCATATTGTCCAGTTTTTGGGAAATGTCACGCAAATACCAAGTAGTCTGAAGAAACAAATGAAGCTTTCATTCGACAAATCAAGACTCCGCCACATCCAATTGAGATCTTCACTTTCGTCGTTTTAACTGTCGCGGCATTGACATGACCCCGCTCACCATGAAGCATTGCCCGTCCGAATGGAAAAGAGAATAATTTCATAGTCATCGGACGCTCGACGGAGGGGCTTCAGTCATTTTTTAGATCACTCATCACCATGTCGCTGAAAGCCAATAAAAGACGCTCCCTCATCGTGACTCTCGCACCGCTGGGAGGAGCCGTTCTCATGGCGTCGGTGTGGACAACTGATCTTGTCCGGGAAATGGAAAACGTGACATTGGACCGCCGATTTCGAGACCGGGTTGAGTCGGATCCGGCTTCCGATCCCCGCATCGCTCTTATCGGGATCAGCGATTATTCGCTAAAAGAGCGGGGACGATGGGAAGAATGGACGCGTGATATTCATGCGGAGTTCACCGGACGGATCGCCACCTACCGTCCCCCTAAAGTGCTGGCTTTTGACTTCTTTTTTTCCGAAGAAAGCCGCTTAAACCCTGAGGGGGACCTCCTCTTTGCCGACGCTCTCTCGACCCATCCCGCTCCCATCACCGGGATGAACATTGTCCCCGACGTCCCCGGAAAGACGACGGAACCTCCGCCTGACGGATTCTACCTCGGGGGGAAGACATTCCCCCTCACCCGGGTCACCGGTGACCAGAGTCATATCCTGGGAGGCAATAGAGCCAACCTGCCCATCCGCCCCATCGCGGAGAGTGCTTTGGCAGGCGTCGTCAACTGCCCTCCCTCCCCCATCGACAACATGCGTCGGGAAATGCCGCTCGTGGCCCGTCTCGGGGACCGGATCTATCCGTCATTCGTCCTCCAGATGTTGATCCAACTTGAGGATAGCACCCCCGATTTAGTGGAGGTAGTGCTCGGAAGTTCGATCACCGTACCGAAAAAGGACGGCGGTGAGTGGACCATCCCGATCGACGAAAGGGGCTTCATGACGATCAACTATCGGAACACGGAGCGATTTCCGATGCCGGACTATATCCAGATATCGACGCTTCTGGAGGGCTTAAAAGACTCTGACAAGTGGCCCAAAGAACTGCCGAAACTCACCGATCAAATCGTCATTGTCGGCCAATCGGCGGAGGGCCTTCAGGATCTCGGTCCGACCCCATTCAATGCGCAGGATCCGCTCTTTCGAGTCCAGGCCACCGCCCTCGACAACATCCTGCAGAGCGACTATCTCCGTTTTGTTCCCGCGTCAGCCGTCATAGGGGCCTGGCTCGCCCTTGTCTGGTTTACTTTAATCCTTTTGAGGCGCGCACCGGTGGCACTTGAAATAGTAGTCCCGCTCCTTGTCGTAGCTACCTACATCTTTGTCTCCTTCCATCTTTTCCGGACTCATTCCCTGGCGCTTCCCCTCGTGCTTCCGATCTTTGCTTTTCTCCTCGTACACACCATGGTCGTTGCCGAACGGGTCGTCTCGGAACTGCGGGAAAAACGCTATATCAAAGGAGTCTTCGGATCCTACGTCTCTCCGGAGGTCGTTAAGCAAATCATCGAATCGGGTGAACTCCCGAAACTGGGTGGTGAACGGGTCGATATCACGATTCTCTTCAGTGATATCCAGGGCTTCTCATCTTTCTCGGAAGAGCTCTCCCCCGAGGAGCTTGTCGAACTCATGGTCGAGTATCTCTCAGCGATGACCGATATCATTACCGACGAGGGAGGCACTCTCGACAAGTATATCGGCGACGCTCTCGTCGCGATGTACGGCGCGCCGCTTCCGCTCCACGGCCACGCCTATCGAGCGGTCTACTCTACGATTCTAATGCAGCGGAGACAAAGCGAACTGCGCCGGCAATGGCAGGAGGAAGGTCGCTCAAACCTGATTCAGGGAATGCGGACCCGGATTGGACTGAATACCGGGCCCGCCGTTGTCGGCAACATGGGATCGCAGCGACGTTTTAACTATACGATGATGGGCGACAACGTGAACCTCGGTGCCCGCTGTGAGTCCGCTGTGAGTCCGCTTCAAAATCCTACGGTGTCTATACCATGATCACCGGTGAAACCCGTGAAGCGGCCCGCGAAACACGAGATGATATTGTCTACCGGTTCCTGGATCGGATTATCGTGCAAGGGAGGACTCTCCCGGTAACCGTATACGAAGTCGTCGAACAGGAAAGTCACGTCGATCAGGCCACCCGCGATTGCCTGGAACTCTATACAAAGGCGATCAACCTCTACCTCGCCCAGGACTGGGAACAGGCGATCACCGCTTTCAAAAAATCGGCCACACTCGAACCCTTTCAACCCGGTACCGGCATCACCACTAACCCCTCTCTCGTCATGGCAACCCGGTGTGAAAAAATGCGCCTCTCCCCGCCCGGAGAAGGCTGGAACGGTGTTTACAAAATGACCGAAAAGTAGGCCGGGCCGTCGAACCCGACCCGGGAGGCCCCTCTACACTTTCAGTGATCCGATCTCCGTATTCATCCGGCGAAGGCGCTCGATGTTCAGCAACAGAATGTTCTTGATGATTTTTTGATAGATCCCCGGAAATTCACGTTCGAGTTGTTGCAGACTCTCAAGTGACAGGGTGTAGCAAACAATTTCCTCGTCGGCCCACACGTCGGCAGAACGTTTCGAACCATCAAACAGCGCGAGGTCCCCGAAACAAACGCCAGGACCGAACGCATTGACGCGGCGTCCCCTTCCCCCCGCATTACCCGGTTGGTGAAAGATGCTTACGGACCCTTTCGCAAGGAGAAAAATATGGTCGGGATCACCACCCTGCTCGATAATCTTCGTGCCCCGCTTGCTGCCGATCATTTCGAGGCGCCCCTCGACAACCGAGAGTTCCGGAGAAGTCAGCGATTTGAAAAGATCAAACTCGTAAAACGGCACCAGACCTTTCACGAGTGGCTTTGCAATGTGGAGTTCAATGATCTCGTCCTCGCAATACTCAAGAGCCAGGTCGATCTCATCATAAAAGACGACGTTTCCCCCACCGTCGAGGAGTGGCTTCCTCTTCAACTTCTTCCCCGGATCCACCAGGAAGAGCCGCTTCCCGGATACTTCCAACTCTTTTGCCACATCAAACAGAAGACTCTCCGTCGCTTCGTCGAAGAGACCGGCCCGACTCAGATCGAGCACATAGACCCCGGAAGTCTCGGCATGCTCAAATAGGCTTCTCACGACCCGCTCCATCGCCGTGAAAAAGATATCCCCCTGAAGCTCAATCACGGTCACGCCGCTACCATGTTCGCGCAGGGCCTCGTGCTGAACATGCGGCCTTTGACGGTGTGACCCCGCCTCTGACAGCCTGTAGATCCGACGTATCACCTGATCCGAAATAACCGGATAGTTAAAGAGGTGAAGATTGAACTTTTTCGACATTTCTTCAAAGACCTTCACTCCGCGAACACTGTTCCCCTTTCCATCCAGAAGCGGCGAAAAGACCGCGACACCGAGCTGTCCCGGCAGCACTCCCATGATACCTCCGCCCACACCGCTCTTCGCCGGCAGGCCTACGGTGAAGATCCATTCCCCCGAGTAGTCATACATACCGCAGGTGCTCATTACACTGAGCACCTTTTCCACATTCCCCTGATCAAGCACCCGCTTTTTCGTCAGAGGATTAATCCCCCCGTTCGCCAGCGAGGCCGCCATCACAGAAAGATCGCGGCAGTTCACGAGAATGGAACATTGCTTAAAATAGACTTCAAGAGCCTCATCGACAGGATCTTCGAGCATGTTGAAGTTCCTCAGCAGATTCGCGATGGCCCGGTTCCGGAACCCCGTCGCACTCTCGGACCGGTAAACAGACTCATCGACCCCGAGTTCACGCCCCGCAAAACCGGAAAATCCAACTCTCACTTTCTCAAACCGTTCGTCAAAACCCGCCCCCCGTATCATCCCTGATGCCGTAATCGCACCAGCATTAATCATGGGATTAAAAGGCCGTCCGGTCACCGGATCGAGACTGATCGAGTTAAAGGCCTCCCCCGACGGCTCGACCCCGATCCGTTTTTCAACCGCTTCGATTCCAAACTCGTCCAGAATCATGCCGAAAGTGAATGCTTTCGATATGGATTGAATCGTAAATTCCTGCCGGCAGTCGCCAATCTCATAACAATGACCATCGGTCGTAAAGACACTGATGCCAAACCAGTCGGGATTCGCCTTGGTCAACTCAGGAATGTAATCGGCGAGAGCACCTTCCCCGCAGGTTTGATATTTTTCGTGAAGCTTCTGAATGATCTGTGATATCGTGTTGTGCATCAGTCTATTAGGTCGCGACAGGGTTTGTCGGCTTCACCAGCATCTCCCGTACCGTCCAAACCAAAAACTTCCAGACCGGGGCAAAATGGTAGCGGAACCGGATCCGTTTGAGAAAACGCCGGGGAAAGCACGCAAACGCCGGAGGACCACAGCCCCCCTCCATAACTCCCATCTTGAGAAATGGGGTCTCGAGCCAAATGCAGGCATTGCTATTTTCACGGCGAATATTGGCCTGCTTCCTTTTAGGCGTGAACTCGCCGGGGAATTCCGATATGCTGAAACACGAGTCACCCTTCAATGCCATGTCTGAGCAATCCGTCAATTCAGCGAGGAAACCCACAGATGCCCCGGATCGGGATCCCGCTTACCCGGGCATCCGCGTGACCTGCAACGGTAACACCCTGGTCGCCAAATACGTTGAAACACGCATCACCGAGGGCGGCGTTTTTTATCCGATCACCCCGTCCACCGAAGGCGGCGAACTCTATCAGCAATCGTATGCGATGGGTGAACTCGATGTCTGGGGGAACCAGAAAATCGCGATCGAAACCGAGGGTGAGCACGCCGCTCAGGGCGGGGCCACCGCGCTTGCCGTGACCGGTCGCCGCGTCGTCAACTTCACCTCGGGCCAGGGCCTCGCCTATGCGATGGAGCAATACTACCACGCACCCGGGAAATGCTCGACCATGGTCCTCCACGTCGGGGCCCGGGCCCTCACAAAACACGCCCTCAACGTCCACTGCGGCCATGACGACATCTATGCCGCGCTCGACACCGGATGGACGATTCTCTTCGCGAAAGACGCTCAGCATGCCGCCGATCAGGGAATCATCCTGCGCAAGGTAAACGAACTCGCCCTCAATCCCGGGATGAACGCGCAAGACGGCATGCTCACAACCCACTCCGAGCGTGCCTGGCTGATGCCCGAAGCGGAATTCCTCCGCGAGTTTCTCGGTGCCTCCGACGACATCATCAACTGCCCTACGGACGCCCAGCGTGAACTTTTTGGCCCGACACGCCGTCGTGTCCCTGCAATGATGGATCTCAAAAACCCGATTCTGCTCGGCCCCGTGCAGAATCAGGAACATCACATGAATGGCATCGCAGCCAGGCGGAATAACTGGAACGAACCCATTCTCGGCTTTCTTGAAAACGCCTTCCGCGAGTTCGGTGATCTCACCGGACGCCGATACGGGCTGCTCGATTGTTATAAGACCGATGACGCGGACACCGTCTTCGTTTCGCTGGGCAGCGCCGCTGAAAACATTGAGGCCGCCTGCGATTATCTCCGCGAACAGCGCAACGCCAAAGTCGGCTCCATCCACCTCAACGTGATCCGCCCCTTCCCCGAGGCCGCCGTCATCGAAGCATTGCGCGGTAAAAAGAATGTCATCATCATCGAACGCACCGACGAGGGTTTAGCGGGCGATAACCCGATGGGGCGTGATATTCGCACCGCACTCTCGAAAGGTCTCGAAGTCCATCTCAACGGAGGAAAGGGCCGGATGCCTGCGCTATCACCCGAGGAATTTCCCCGGATTTTCAACGGGGCCTATGGCGTTGGCTCCCGGGACTTCCGCCCCGAGCATACCCTCGGTGCCTTTGAATTCGCCACCGGCTCCGCCGCCCGCAAGGACGGTCGCACCGCTGACGATGGAGAAAATTTCTTTGTCCTCGGGGTCGATCACCCCTACGCCGTCATTTCGAAAGACACCCCTTCTCTGCTCCCCGCGGGGGCCATCGCCGCGCGCTTCCATTCCATCGGCGGCTGGGGCATGATCACCACCGGAAAGAACCTCGGAGAGATCATCGGCGACTTTGCCCATCTCCTCGAAGTGGAAACCGGAGAAGCCAGTCTCTTCGTTAATGCCAATCCCAAATACGGTTCCGAAAAGAAGGGGGCACCCACCAATTATTACCTCGTTGCCGCTCCCGAGCACGTTCGCGTGAACTGCGAGCTGAACCATGTCGACATTGTTCTCTGTTGCGACCCGAAGGCCTTCACCCATACCAATCCCCTCGCCGGACTGAAAAAAGGCGGTGCTCTGGTTTGGGAATCAAGCGAATCGCCGGAGATGGCATGGAAACGTATTCCGAAGAAATATCGCGACTTTGTGAAAGAAAACGGCATCCGTATCTTCACTCTGCCCGGGTTCGAAATCGCCAAAGCAGCAACCAATCGACCCGACCTTCAGCTCCGCATGCAGGGCAACAGCTTCCTTGGCGCCTTCTTCCGGGTCTCGCCCTTCTTTAAAGTCTTCGGCATCGACGAATCCAAATTTGATGAAGTCGTCCGCGCCCAGTACGTGAAAAAATTCGGACGTTTCGGTGCCGCCGTCGTCGAGTCGAACATGAAGGTCATGGACGAGGGTTTTTCCCGCGTCACCGAAATTTTGTACGGCGAAATCGACGACGAGGATCGCTCTAACATGCGCCTAACACCGGTCCTGCCGCAGGGAAATGAGACCATCCTCCCGACTGCCGGTTGCGGTTACGCGGGACTTAATATGCCCGGCCACGCGGAGGGGCAGCCTGCCCGTTATCCCGTGCAACAACTGGCGAAATTCGACAGCGAATTCCGGAACGGCCTCGGTTACCACCAGCCCGCCGGTGCCCTTGCCTCTGTCGGCGTCATGGCTGCCGGCACCGGAGCGACAGCCTCGAAGTACGTCGCCCGCCGCGAGACGCCATTGTACATTCCGGAGAACTGCACGCAGTGCATGGAGTGCATCAGTGCCTGTCCAGACACCGCCCTGCCGAACACGGCGCAGGACCTCGGCACCATCCTCACCACAGCAGCGCGCCACTACGTCAGTGACCCCGGACAACGTGATCTCCTCATCGCTGCGCTCCCCGGCCTTGAGAGTCGCGCGCGCGAAAAAATGAATGCCGCGATCGACGCTAACGAGCCGGTCCCCTTCAAGGACATCCTCCGCACAGAAGTAGCGGGGTTAAATGGCGGCCTGAAGACGGAAACTAAAGAGGAATTTGCGAGCATCCTCGATCTGGTTCCCGTCGCTTATGCCAAAGTGCCTGCGGTTTTCAAATCCCTCGAAAAGAAAGCTCCCGGCCAGGGCGGGGTCTTTTCCATCTTTGTAAGTGATCTCTGCAAAGGATGCGGCGAATGTGTCGAACAGTGCGGCGACCACAATGCACTCGTCATGGTGCCTGATACCGAGGAACTGAACTACCGGCTCACGAGTGCTCAGATTTTTTCGAGACTCCTTCCTGACACCTCACAAAAATACCTCGGCCTCTACGACGACGAGCATCCCGAAGACTCACGCCCGGCGGCCCTGCGCAACCACCTCATGGTGCGGCGCAACTACGAAGCACTCGTCTCAGGCGACGGTGCCTGTGCCGGCTGCGGCGAAAAATCCATTCTCCGCGCCATCGCCTCCATTACCGAGGCCTATATGCGACCGATGTATCATCGGAAAGCCAACCGTCTCCTCGAAAAAGCAACCCGACTTGAAGCCGATGGCCTCGCCCGCCTCTCCGATCTCAAGGCCCGGGATGCCGCCTCATACGAGCTTTTCAAGCAGGCCGTCGCCCATATCATACTCGGCCTTGGCGGAGAGAACGACGCCGACACGAAGACTCGTCTCGCCGCGAACGGCCCGATTTCCGACGAGGACATCGTATCGGCCCTCACCAGCGCGCTGCGGATTGACGCGTTTAATCATCAGGACCTTCAGTCCACCGACGGGCGTCTCGCCAATGGCATGAGCGTGATGTTCATGGGAGCCTCGACTGGTTGCAATACGGTCTATGGGTCCACCCCGCCGTCGAATCCTCATCCCTATCCCTGGATGAATTCCCTCTTTCAGGACGGATCCACGATCTCCTGGCTCCTCGGCGAATCACTCCTCCTCACCCATTCCCGCCGGTCCGTCGCCCCGGAGCGTCTCGCCAAAGCGCTCCTCGGTGAGCAAAGTGCGTCTGAATCCGGATCGGGTGTCATCGACGAAGGCGGCTACTGGGATCTCACCCACCTCACGGACATCGGAATGAGTGATCAGGAAATCCGGGAGCTGCCCAAAGTCTGGATTGTCGGCGGTGATGGGGCGCTCGGCGACATTGGCTTCCAGAACCTCTCCAAAGTGATCCTGCAAAACCGTCCGAACGTCAAAGGCATCATGCTCGATACCCAGGTCTATTCCAACACCGGCGGACAGAATTCCGACAGTTCCAACATGCTCGGCGGTTATGACATGAACCAGTTCGGCAAAGCCTCCCAGGGCAAACTGAACGAAAAGAAAAACGTCGCCGAGATCCTCACCACCGGGCATGGCAGTCCCTATGTCGCCCAGGTTTCCATGGCCAACGCGGCGAAGCTTTACCAGACCGTCCTCGAAGGCCTCGACTACCGGGGCACCGCTTTCTTCCAGTGTTACACGACCTGCCAACCCGAACACGGCGTCGCCGACGACCTCTCCGCGCACCAGGCCAAACTCGCCCGCGACTCCCGCGGCATGCCTGAATTTGTTTTTAATCCCCAGAGTGGTGAGACCACTCAGGAGAATTTTGATCTCAAGGGCAACCCGAATCTTGATCGCGACTGGTATCAGGCGACCTATTCGGACAAGACCAGATTCAGCTATACCGTCGCCCACTGGGCCACGACCGAGGCACGCTTTCGCAAACATCTTAAGGCCATCCCGGAGGATGAGGCGGCCGGACTTGTTCCCCTCGAGAACATGCTGGTCCTCATTAATCAGAATGACGTCGTCAAACGCCATGTCTTTGACCCCGTCCACCGCAGTTTTGTTCCAGACTTCGGGGTCTCCATCAAAGCGGAAGTCGATGGGAAGATCCGCCATTTCGCCGTCTCAAGACAGACCGTCCTTTTCTGCGTCGAACGCCGCAAAGCATGGCGGATGCTGCAAGGCAAGGCCGGAATCGTGAACAAGGACTATCTCGCTCAGCGATCACTGCTGGCAAAGGCGGACAAGGGCGAGATCGCTCTGGAGGAGTTGCGGGAAAGAACTGCCGAGCTTTTCGCCACCGAGTTGGCGGCGGGGTGAGCGTTCTTTTTGAGCCGCGGATTACTATCGGCACCGGCATGGAGATCCGCACAAGATCGATATCTTGTTGACGGCCTCCTCCGGCCAGAATTTTCTTTCCTTCCTGACCGGCTTCTCCTAAAACGTTTCCATGAAACCAATCCCCCTGGTGCTTCTCACTCTCGCCCTAACAACCTTCCTTCACGCCGATGAGCAGGGAGAACTAATCTTCGAGGACCACTTTGACCGGTCTGAATCACAGGAAACCAAAGACGAACCCGGCAATGGCTGGGGCACGAACAGCAAGAGCCGGGCGAAAGGGAACAAGCAGGTCGATCTTCGCGACGGGGCGATGTACATCTATATCCACGAGCAGGCAGACCACGCCGTCTCAGTGACGCAACCGGCCGTCTTTACCGACGGGTCGGTCTCGATGCGCTTCATGCTTGAGGACGGGAAAGACAGTATCGGCCTCGATTTTGCCGATCTCGAATTTAAAGAAGTCCATGCCGGCCATCTCCTGGCCGCCAGAATCGACACAAAAAGGGTTCAATGTCAGGACCTCAAGACAGGAAGCATGCGCCTCGACATCAGCGAAGCCCGCCGGGCAAAGCAAGCCCTCAACGCTGAGCAGCAGGAGGCCCTTAAAGGAAAAGACAAGTCCTTCCCCCATACGCTCGAGGTTGGAAAGTGGTATAATCTCCTCGTGCAGATCGCTGGCGACGAGATGACAGTCACCATCGACGGCACTGAAGTGGGCAGGTTCAGCTCCCCCGGTATTGCCCATCCCACGAAACGCCTTCTCAGGCTTTCTGTGCCCCGGAACGCCGTAGTCGATGATGTGAAAATATCGAGGAAGAACTAGTTGGTCAGGCCGGGGCCGGCGGGATCCTGTTGCTAAAAGGG
>JAGNMT010000398.1 GCA_017991025.1 Verrucomicrobiales bacterium | reverse complement strand
TGAAACCCGCGAATGATCTTTTCCACTGCTGTCGGGTAGACATTTACTCCTCGTATCACGACCATTTCATCGACACGCCCGAGGATTCCGCCCTCGAGGCAAAAAATCGCCTCACCACCACCCGGTGGCTGGAAAAACCTTTTCTCAACAAGATCACCGGTACGATAGCGCAAGAGCGGACAGGCCGTCCGGGTCAGAGTCGTGAGGACAAGTTCCCCCCGCTGCCCCGGTTCGACCTCCCGGTGGGTGTCCCGATCGATGACTTCCGCAAGATAGGCGTCCTCGATAATGCAAAGGCTTAGCGGCTTGTCAGGGTGTTCGTAGGTGACGGGACCGGTCTCGGTCATACCATGATGATCAAAAATTCGCGCGCCTTTCCAGAGATCGGAAATCTGCTGCCTCACGGCGGTGAGACTCCCGCCCGGCTCTCCCGCGACAATAATTTTTTTCAAGCGGTAGGCGGCGGTCTCGTCATTGACATGTGAGGCAAAAAGCTCCCCGAGTCGCATCGCGTAAGTCGGGGTGCAACAGAGCACATCCACCTCATGCGCCACCATCGCCCGAAGACGTGCTTTGCTGCTGAGGCCACCACCCGGAATGGAGAGATTACCCCGACGGGTTGCCGACTCAAAGGCGGTCCAGAATCCGAGGAAGGGCCCGAAAGAGAAGGCAAAGAAGATCTTCTCACTCGACCCTACACCCGCCGCTTCGTAAACGCGGTCCCAGCAATCGAGCATCGCCGACCAGCTTTCTGCCGTATCAAGTGAGGGCAGGGGGCCACTCGTCGTGCCGCTGCTCTGGCAATATCGCGAATAGCACTCGATCGGATAGGTCAGATTGGAACCGTAGGGGGGAAATTCCTCCCTATCCCAGACAAGATCCATCTTTGTCGTAAATGGCATCTCTCTCGTAAAGTCCCCGAGAGAAGTGAGGTCGAGTCCGATCCCGGATTTTTTCAATCGCTCACGATAAAACGCATTGCCGTTACGCAACTCCCCGAGAAGCGCAAGAAGGCGACCAAGCTGGATTTTCTCGGTTTTCGGTCGGGCGGCCATCTCCTGAGAGCTTACAAGGAAAGGGACGTCCCGTTCAAGCGGCGAGACGGGAAAAGAGATTCCCTCCGTCAGCCAGCCTTCGAAGTATCCTTCGCAGTCACTTTAGCGTGACCGGCAGGAGCGGGATCCGGCTTGAATTTGACCACGAAATACGCTCCGACTGCCGCCATGACGATGCCGAGAACAAACTGCCAGCGGATCCCCGCGAGACCGCCTGCGGGCGGGTGCATGACCATGGCGACAATCGCGTTCACAATCGGTGCTCCCGCAAAGATGATCGACATCACGATCGCCGGTGCGCTTTTATTGCCCTGGGCGAAAAGCGCTCCCAGTGAGAGAAGCACAAAAAACGCCCCGATCGCTCCGAGGATGCCCGCGATGAGCGAGAGCCAGAGCCCTTTGCCGGGAAAGTTCCAGTCCGAGCCGCGAACGATGAGAATCAGGAGCGGAGCCAACACTGCCGTGAGAAAGTATGCCACACCGACGAAGAGGAACGCCTTATAGCGTCCGTTCGACGGATCCGCCATGCCCATCTGGCCCATGTGAAGGAAAATGCCGTAGAGTCCCCAGGTCACGACAGTACCGAGGGCGAAAAATAGCCAGGAATAGTTGCTCATAAGATCCATTTGTTTCAATTTTCAGGTCGGAATGGCTCCTTCGGGAGCGACTTCCAGTTTTTCGCGCCATTCCTCCGGTATCGCAACCGCTTTCATACGGCGTGTTTCCGCATCAAACGAAACGCATACCACCGTAAATCGCCCCGTCGCTGCAATGACGCGATCCCCCGGCACGTCGGGGTGTTTCCAGAACTGAAAAAAATACTTCACGCTTTTGGTGCGCAGTTCCTCAACGAGCAGCTCGATTTCGACCTCCTCTTCAAAATGGAGGGGGAGGCGAAAGTCCGCCGAGGCCTGGACTCGTGGCCAGCCGACATGGGGGCCATCCCCCCCCGCGCTATGCTTGAACGGGTGCACCGAAAAGCCCAGGGAACGGTAAAAGGCATGCTCGGCCACCTCCATGAACCGGAAAAAGTTCGAAAAGTGCATGATTCCCGCCACATCCGTGTCGGCGAACTCGACACGGCGGCGGAAGAGGAAGCGATGAGTCATGCGGTGAACTTGGCGGAGAGAGAGGTAAAATGCAACGGGAGAGACCGACCCCCGCCGTAACTCGAAGCAGGTAGCGAAGGTCGTGAGACCTTCGGGCGATGGCTCCGAACTACGAAGAACTCACGTTCTTCGCTACAGCGCGTAGCGAAGGTCGTGAGACCTTCGGACCGATCCTCTGCCATTCGAAACTCTCACGAGTTTCGCTACCAAATTCCCGCCCGTCTGCCCTGTGGCGAAGGTCGTTAGACCTTCAGACATTTTACCCCGCCTCCAACTCGGCGAGCCGATCTGCCATCTCCGACGCCTGGAGGATTTCAATGATTCCGGAAAGCTCGCCGGCGACGACCTGGTCGAGATTGTAGAGAGTCAGGTTCACCCGATGGTCGGTGAGTCGGTTCTGAGGATAGTTGTAGGTCCGGATTTTCTCCTCGCGCCCGCCCGATCCGATCAAACTTTTCCGATGCGCAGAATATTTCTCCGACTCCTCACGGATCTTTGCCTCGAGGAGTTTAGCCCGCAGAATCTGGAGCGCCTTCTCCTTGTTTTTTCCCTGGCTCCGGCCATCCTGGCATTTCACCATGATTCCCGTCGGCAAGTGGGTGATCTGAACCGCCGAATCAGTCGTGTTCACATGTTGTCCGCCCGGTCCTCCGGATCGGGTCGCCTGAATATGCAATTCGTCGGGTTTGAGTTCAACGTCGACTTCCTCGGCTTCGGGCAGGACGGCCACTGTCGCTGTCGACGTGTGAATGCGCCCCTGCGTCTCGGTGCTGGGTACCCGCTGAACGCGATGAACCCCGCTCTCGTATTTCAAAAAACGAAAGACCTCTTCTCCGGTCACTTTAAAAACCACTTCCTTAAAGCCACCGACCTCTGAGGGACTGGCTTCGACCGGTTCCGTTTTCCAACCCCGTTGTTCAGCGTAACGCTGATACATCCGGTAAAGGTCACCCGCAAACAGCGAAGCCTCGTCGCCCCCGGTTCCCGCCCGGATCTCGACAATCGCGTCACGATCCTCTGTCGGATCGTGTGGTAGCAAGGCGTATTGAACCCGATTTTCCAGATCCGTAATCAACAACTCCAGCCCGGGGATCTCCTCCTCCGCCATCTCCGCCATCTCCGTATCCCCCGACTTCACGAGGTCCCGGTTCTCGTCGAGATCGATTTTGGCTTTCGCGAGCGTCTCCCAGTCATCAAGCAGCAATTTGAGTCGATTATACTCCCGGGTCAATTCGGTAGCCGCCTTCGGGTCGTCGAAAAAGCCGTCCTGCGCCATGAAGGACTCCAATTCCGGGAGACGGAAACGTTTTCTCTCAATGAGTTGCGAGTAGTCCACTTGAAAGGCCGGTTCAGTTCAATATTTCGATAATGGCGACAACAAAAACGGCGACAACACCCTCGGGCATCGTCACCGTTTGAAAAATCAGAAAATCAGCAGCTAAGCGCTGAGATCGGAAAGCTTCGGCTTCTTGCGACGGTCCGCAGCGGCTTTGGGGTCGCCAAAACGCTTCTGGAACTTGTCCACTCGACCTGCGGTGTCAACAAAACGCTGTTCACCGGTGAAAAACGGATGGCAGGCGGAGCAGATACCAATGTGCAAATTCTGAACCGTTGACCGGGTCTGAATGAGATTGCCGCAGTTGCACTGGATGACGGCTTCTTTGTAAATGGGATGGAGGTCCGCTTTCATATTCGTGATCCTAAAAAATTAGAGGGGCCGAAGCTAGTCGCGATAGATTCGGGGATCAAGCGGAAATTTGTGAGTCGCGGGAGGGCCCCTCTCCCCGGCCTCACTCACCCGCTTCGACCACTTTCGCCGACGACGAGTCAAAAAGTCTCTCATCCAGGCCCGACAGGGTTCGATCGATGCTTCCCGCCCCCGGAAACGTGACGCGGCCCCTTGCAGTTCCCCCGTCCATACGATTCCCTGCCTTACCCGGATTCGACAGGACGTCCCTACGTTTAATGAGTTCAGCCCGAATTCAAATTTGAGCGTTACCCGCCGTTGGATGGAGCGTTTATTCCGGGCTTACCAGGTGTTAGCCAATTTCTTCATTTGGAAGGCTGCTCGGCAGGATGGATCACGAATGGCTTGTGGTAAACCCGTTTTACTGCCGCTTCATGTCTGGTCGACCGG
>JAGNMT010000397.1 GCA_017991025.1 Verrucomicrobiales bacterium | reverse complement strand
CCCATGCTCGGACGGCCTTGAAGACCGCTTCCGGTGTGGAGGAAATAGTTCGCCGAGGTATGCTCGGAGAATTTCGAGGTCATTGACTTCACAAAAGCAAGTTCGTCGATCACCTCAGGATCGGCGAGATGCGGAAAAAGATCGCTCACCCAGGCACCGCTCTCACCGCGCTGCTTGAATGCCCAGGGGCTTTTGAGGACCTTTCCGACATTGTCGAACTGGGTGGGTGCGAGTTCCCCGATGACCTCACGCGGGTCGCGGCCGTGGTATTTTTCGAGGAGCGGTTTGTAGTCGAAGGTGTCGACCTGAGAGGGGCCGCCATCCATGTAGAGAAAGATGACGTTACGCGCCTTCGCCGGAAAATGCGGTACCCGGGGTGCGAGCGGATCGTTGATGCCAACAGCGGCCGAGGCTTCCTCATGCAGGAGCGCCTGCATCGCGACGCCGCCGAAGCCCAGGGCACAGCGGCGCAGCATGTCACGGCGGTTGAGTTGAGGTGAATGGAATTGGTGGCAGTGCATGGGGGAGAGGTGTGGGGCGAGCGCTCCGCTTGCCGGTGGTAGAGAATCGATTAGCGCAGGTAAATGAAGTCTTTCTGGTTGAAGAGGACATGGGCCAGGTCGGCCCAGGCTCGTGCGTCAGTGGCACCATAGAGCGTGGACTGGTCCTTGAGAAAGGCGGCGAGGGTCGCAGTGGTTGCAGCGTCAGGAACACGGGTAGTGGCGGCCTCATAGATTCGGCTGATGCGGACGTTCTCGGGAAGGGAGGTATCGGTTAGCATTCTATCAGCCCATTTTTTCCCCTGATCGATGACAAAGGGATCGTTCATCAAGGCGAGCGCTTGGGCGGGAACATTCGAGGCACCCCGGTTCCCCTTCGGTCCGAAGGGATTGGGCATGTCGAAGGTCAAAAGAAAGGGCGAAAGGAAATTCCGGTAGATCGCTCCGTAGATGGTACGGCGTCCGTTGCCATCGAGAGGGCCGCTCGGGCGAGCCCCGCGACCGGTCACGAATTCAGTGAGGTGTGTAGGAACGGACGGGCCGTAGAGGGTCGGATCGAGCGATCCCGAGATTGCGAGGATACCGTCGCGGATCGCTTCGGCATCGAGTCTCCGGACCGGCATGCGATGCAGGAGCAGATTGCTCGGATCAGCGGAGGCAATAAATGTTTTATCAATGTCAGGATGGTCGACGCTGGACTGGGCATAGGTCCCGGAGAGGACGATCTGTCTCATCGTGTGTTTGAGCGACCAGCCGTTCGCGATCAGGTCTGTTGCGAGCCAGTCGAGCAGTTCGGGATGCGAGGGCTTCTGTCCCATTGGGCCGAAGTCATCGACGCTCGCGACGATGCCCTGACCGATGAGATGGTGCCAGAGACGGTTCACAATGACCCTCGACGTCAGGGGGTTCTCCGGAGAAACAGTTTCTTCGGCGAGGGTGAGGCGGTCGCCCTGCTTTGCCCCGAGGGCTTCGAGGAAACGGAGCGGGACTTCCTCGCCGGGGCTGCGATGACTTCCGCGAACATAGACCCGGCCTTTTTCCGGCGTGCCCCCGGCCATGGTGAGAGCAAACCGTTCGGCGGGCAGTTTGTCATCGAGCGCCCGGGCTTCGGCCAGCGTTTCCAGGGAAACCGCTCCGAGGGCTCCCCGGGGGACGAGACCATTCGAGTCCAACCAGTCGAGCAGCTTGGGATCGGATGAGGCGGCCTGATTCAGCTTCTTCGACCACTCAACTGTCTCCGCGGAGGCGAGGATTTCGATAAGGGGAGGTAACTGACCTTTCGGTGCAGGGCCGTCGGAGAACCGGATCTCATCAATCTCAAGAGAGCCCGGCCCCTGATCGACAAATTCCAGGTAGGCCCGGTGACCACGATACTTGTTGAGGTCTCCGTCGAAGCTCTTCCATTCGAAGTTCCCTGCGGTATCAAAATCCTTGTGGATGGTCCCTCGGAAGAGGAGGGGTTGAAAGATCGCCATGTGGTAGTTGTCCATCACCACTCGCATGTATCCCTGTTTCCCCCGGATGCGGACATGGATATGATCCGTGCCTATCGTGAAAGTGGGAGAACGCAGGACGCCGGAATGATTTTCCCCGAGGAGGGCACTCGAGACGACGCCGGGCGACGCGACGGAGTGCCCGTCGGCCAGCGAGTAACCGGGCTTTTCGCCGGTGGTGGTAAATCCTTCTCCCGAGACTGACCATCCTTCCGGAATAGTGCCTTGGTTGAAATCCTCGTAGACGGCCGCCCCGGCGAGGAAATCCGCCTCTTGCTTCGCGGACTGCTCGACTTGTGCTTTGACCGGTTTCACCGATTCGGGATTACGAATCCACCGGCTGAGAAAGGAGCCGGGAGTCAAGCCATCATCGGCGCTTTCGGCAATCACACGACACCACTGAGTGAGAATGTTAGGGTCAAGTTGCTTGGCATCCGCAGCAGAAGTGATCTTTTCATCAGGCACCATCGGGACGGTTCCGGTGTCGGTGGCAGGGGTGTCACTGAAGACGATACGATCGAGGATAACATGCCCCCATCCCCCGTTGTGTTCATCAATGAGCAGAAGTTCGCCCTCCTTACCGAGAAAGGCGCTCACCTCCCAGGACGACCCCGTGAAAGCATCGACATCACGGCCCGAAGCGCTCCGTACTTTCTTTCCCCCGACGTATAGCTCAAACGCTGTCGTGTTCTGGCTGCCTCCGCCGATGAGAAAGTTGATAAATGGCTTCTCAATGAGAAAAGGGACGGAGCGAAGGCTACCTTTCGACTGGTCCCCTTTGCCGGCAAAAGAATTAGCGAAGAGTTTGCCCGAGAACCCGGTGATCGGCTTTTGAGGAGCGATCGCGGCGCTCACCGGTCCCTTGCCAAAGGCATCTCCGGTGACTTTCCAGTTTCCGTAGCCGTCTTCGAAATCATCAAACGTAATTCCCGCCCACGGGTCCGCTGCCGGTGCTGCGTGGGCCAGCCTTTCGCGCACCAGTTCCGTTGATGCTGTCAGGTATTTCCCGAAATCGACGCCACCCGGCAGGTGAAAATCGGCATTCGCTGCTTCGAGAAGAGCCAGTTGCCGTTTCGCGGCGTTGCGCCTTGCGTCGCCGGGATCCATCGACCGTTCGGTTCGGGCACTGCTGTGCAGGTAGCCGGTGAGGGCGTAATAGTCGGCTGTGGAAATCGCGTCAAATTTGTGATCGTGACAGCGGGCGCAGGAAACGGTGAGGCCGAGAAAGGCCTTGCTGAAAACATCGATCTGATTCGACATGTGGTCGGATTCATCCGCGAGGACATCGGTCGGGGAATGGGTGGCCTCACCGAGATACCAGAATCCGGTTCCGAGAACCGACTCGTTGAAGTTTTCCAACGGATTGAGGCGCGGCGTTTTGATGAGATCGCCGGCGATGTGCTCTTTGGCAAACTGATCAAAGGGCAGATCTGCATTGAGCGCCCGTATCAGATAGTCGCGATATTCCTGCGCAAAATTGATCGGGTAGTCGAACTCGTGGCCGTAGGTCTCGGCGTATCGCACAAGGTCCATCCAGTGGCGGGCCCACTTTTCGCCGAAATGGGGCGAGGTGAGCAGTTGGTCGACGACTTTCTCTCTGCGGTCCGGGGCTTTGTCATTGAGGAAACGGGCGATCTCATCAAGGCTCGGAGGCAGACCGGAGAGGTCAAAATAGACCCGCCGCAGCCAGGTCCTGTCATCGGCCGGCTCGGCCGGGCGGAGCCCCGCGGCCTCGAGACGATGGAGGATAAAATAATCGAGGGGCGACCGGGGCCAGTCGGTTCGGTTCACCGCAGGGATGTCAGGAATGGCGAGCGGACGCCAGCACCAGTGTTCGGCACGCCGCTGTTTGAGATCGAATCCGCCGGCCGCGACTTTACCATTCGTATGCGGAACGGGCTCATCAGGCCAGGGCGCCCCTGCCGTGATCCACTTCCGGAAATTCTCGACCACTTCCGGAGCAAGTTTTTCTTTCGGAGGCATTCGCAGGTCGGGATTTCCATAGCCGATCGCCTCGACGAGGAGACTTTCGTCCGGTTTCCCCGCGACGAGCGAGGCTCCCGTTTCGCCACCGGCGAGGAGGTGCTGAAGATGATCAACCTGAAGGGATCCCTTCACTTTTTTCGCGTCGGCACTGTGACAGCTGTAACATTTCTCGGCCAGGACAGGACGGATCTTCTCCTCGAAGAACTTGAGCGATTCGGCAGGGTCTGACAGTTCGGCACGGACGGAACTGCCGAGAGTGAGGATCGTTGCGAGGAGAATGGAACTGCGAATCATGAGAGGGGGATGAGTCATCGCCAGAGAAG
>JAGNMT010000396.1 GCA_017991025.1 Verrucomicrobiales bacterium | reverse complement strand
CCCCCGGGACTGCGCAGGCCGCTGCACACCGGGATCATCCTGCCATCGGGCGCGACCTTGACCGCCCAGCCGCGGAACAGATTGTGTGATTCATAGGAACCACTGAGTCCGAGCGCCACCCAGATATTGCCCTCGGGATCATGCTTCGAGGCAAAGGCGAACTCATGACCTTCCGCATAACCCCAGTTGTTCGTCAGCGTGTCATAGTGATCCGCGACTTCATCGCCATCCACATCCGAGATACGGGTCACCTCGCCGAACGAGGTCGTCGTCATCGCACCATCTTTCCACGCGAGCGAAAAAATCTCATCCTGACCACTCGCAAACAAATGATACTCCGGTGCGGGCGGCGAATCGAACGCGCCCTTGATGAAATAGATGTCGCCGCGCCGGGTGCCCACCGCGAGGCGACCGTCCGGCAGAATCTCAAACCCGCCCGGACGCATCGGCACTGTCGGCGGAATCGGGATGTTCACGATAGGGTAATAGTTCGCCTCGGCGGCTGCGGTGCCCCACATTTCGCCGAGTTCTTCGGAACGAAGGAGTGAGGTCAGGGTGAGGGCCGCTAGGACCAGGATGATTCGACGGCCTACCATTGGTATTCGAGGGTGAGAGTGGAGCGACCTTTCGGAAGCGTGAGCGGAATCAGAACTTCACCTTCGCGGGTGATGCCCGGGTGTTCACTGTCGACGCGGATTTGCAGTTGATCGATCTGAAAGCGGCGATCAGAGGTTGTGCTGATCTTTTCACCGCAGGCCGCACGGAAATAAAATGGCGGGGACGCCTCAGGCGATTCAAACTGAAAGGTCCGCTTGAAATACGCTTTACCCTCCTGGTCGCGCACGTCTTCGAAGAACTCTTCGACCAAGATCCCGCCGTATTGATAGCGAAACGTCGGCCGCCGCAGGGCATCGAGATGATAACCGCGATACTGATAGCCGTGATCCTGCGGGAAGGAATAGTTGGTTTTGCCTTTGTAGGGCCATTCATCGTCCAGCGACTTCAATTCAAAGAACGGGATGCCGGGAGGGAACTCAATCCGGTCCGTGCCCCTGGGATGGAAGGAACCGAGATCGACGTTGGCGAAGTCGCCCTTCCACAGGAGGCGCAGGGCCATTTCCTCGGAATCATACGCGAGATTGATCCGCGCCGGATAGCCAACCCCGATCCCGCGAAAGCCCGCCGTGCCGCGCCCGCGACAAATCTCCGCGACATCAGTGACACGCAGTTCATTCGACTGTCGCGACAAGCCGAGCGGCTTCTTCGCCTGTGTGCCGCCTTCGAGATACGTCCACAAGGCCTCGATCTGCTGCGCGGTGTCGCCGCCGAGAACCTCCGGACGGATCGATTGACCGCCCGGCCAATAGCTCGGCATGATCCCTGTCGGATGAAAACGCTGCGGCTGCCGCATATAGAGATGAAACCAACTCTTCTGAAGGCGTCCGGTTACGTAAGCGAGATCAAGGGCTCCCGCCCCGGCGGATTTCTGCCCGTTAAAATCGTGACAGGCGATGCAACTGAAACCCGTGGCACCGATCATCTCATAACCCGCATCTTTCGACTCCTGAATATTAGTGATTCTCGGGAACAAAACTTCTTCGAGGTGATCGACCTTGCCAAACAAGCTCACGAGGTGACCGACATTCGCCTCTCCGAACTGGGGCATCGCCGCGTCGAGGTATAGTCGCTGTCGCTGACCATTCAGGAGCACGGCGACGATCCATCCGGGTTGGAGTTTGGCCCCCACATCCGTCAAAGTCGGAGGCAGACGCCCCTGATCGCCCAGCGCCGGTGCCGAGCCGGAGAATAGCGCATTGCGCTCGGGCGCGATTCCCCCGAGGCCGCTGCGCTCGTGACAGGCGATGCAGTTAAAGGTGGCCAGCGATTTGTTGAGCTGCTCCTGATCCGTGAGCGACCGTGACTCCATCTGCGGCAGCGCCTTCGCGATCTGGTTCCGTTGTCCGGCACTGAGATCAAAACGCGGCCAGGGGCCCGTCGCATCGCTGAGACATCCCCGGGAGGGATCGAGTTTCGCAAAGTCAGTGGCCATGGCGGATGACACGCCGACATCGTCATGGCATTTCGCACAACCCAGTGTGGCAAAGTGCTCGCGGCCCCGCGCGACGAATTCGGGGTTCAATTCGGGCGCTTCAAAAGCGGGAATGGGTTCGTTGGAGACCGAAAGCATCGCCGGGGGGATCGCCCCTCTCGCGAACCGGGGGCCTTCCATTTCAAAAGAAAGAGACGGATCACGACCCGTGTGAAAATAGACCAGTTCAATCTTTCGCCAACCCGCCGCGAGTTCGGCGGAGCCTTGCAGCTTCTTCACACCACGTCTGTCCCTGGGCTCTTCGTTGATGACTTCGCTGCCATCCAGAGACAGCGACCCGCCGTTCATTTCCAGGAAGAAGGTGTAGCTCCCCGCATTGGCAATGTTCAACCAGCCCTCATAGCGGATCGCCGCGTGGTGATGCAGTTTGCCGAAGTTTTCCAGCGCGAAATCCTTCACGTGGTCCGCCCGCTCGGCTTCGACTTCATCACTGTCGAGTCCCTCCCAAACCTGGCCGCGATACATCGTGTAGCGGAGGTTCCCGGGCACTTGGGTGTCACGCAGCAGATAGTGAGCGATGTTCTCCAGGTCACGCCCCTGCAGGCGCATATCAGGCATCCGACCCGAAGGCCGGCTCAAGTGGGGCTGCCGCAAAAAGTCGACGAGACTCTTGAAACTGTACTTCTTCTCCAGTGCCCCCAGAGGAACCGAAGTCCGCGCCATCGTCTCCACCCCCTTTCCGTCGCGCGGCGAATGACAGGCGACACAACCGCGCGAATGAAAGAGTCTTTCTCCCAGACTCGCTGCGACCGCGTCCGGAGCCTGCGGGGCGAAGTCGTTCTTCTGCAGCGACAACAGAAAATGGGTGATCTCCGTCGCCGCTTTTGCCCGCTCCGCGGCGGTCCTCGTGCCCATCACATCGGGCATCGTCGTGCCTGGTTTGGTCCCATGAGGATCACGAATAAAGGCCTCCAGATACGCCGGATTCACCCGGGATCCGACTGCCGCGAGACGCGGGGATTTCTTCGACTGCGAGGCAAAGCCGGCCGTGCTCGTGTGGCAGGCCACGCAGTTCATCTCTTCGATGAGGACCTGCCCTTTGAGCTCCGGATCAAGTGAGCTTGAGTCAAGGTTCGGAAGAACCACATCCGCCGAAACCATCGTGCTGGCGCTCACTGCGACGATCACAAGAGTCCATCGCCTTGTCGTGATAACTATTTGAGATTTCATGAAATGGGACGAAAAGATCAGGAGTCGCGCGGAGTCGTCCGGCCCGAGGCGATGCTGGCTTCGAGAAGACCTTTGAGCTCCTTGACGATTTCGGGGTTTTCGAAATAAAGATTGGTCGTCTCTCCCGGATCGCTTTCAAGATTATAAAGCTGACCCGGTGCCTCCGGCGCGGTGTCAGGCAGGGCGAAGGGTTTTAGTTCCCTCTTGTCGTAACTGTTCCCGCCGGAGCCGGAGTGATCGAGATACTTCCAGACACCGCGACGAATGGACAGCGAACGCCGACCGCCAAAGGCCTGCGTGAGCAGATACGGACGGATGGGCGAGGTGGCGGTGCCTTCGAGCACGGGCAGAAAGCTGAAGCTGTCTTCGGCGGCATCGTTCGGCAGCTCGGCACCGGTGACCGCGGCGAGGGTGGCCATGACATCAGTGAGGCAAACGAGCTGGTCGCTCACGGAGCCGCTTCTCACGTGGCCGGGCCAGCGGACGATGAGCGGCACGCGGTGGCCGCCCTCCCAGGAATCACGCTTCACGCCGCGCCACGGTTTGGCACCATCGTGAGCGTGGTCCGAGCGCATGTGAACGACGCTGGTGACTTCGGGGCCGTTATCACTGGAGAGGAGGACGAGCGTGTTGTCGGCGATGCCGAGTTTTTCGAGATCAGCCATGAGTTCGCCGACAGTGTGATCGAGCTCGTGGATGAAATCACCGTGCGGGCCGGCCTGCGTCTTTCCTTTGAACTGCGGCGCTGCGAACGACGGCAGATGAACGGCCTGCGTGGCGTGGTAGAGGAAGAAGGGCTTGCCCGGTGTCTCTCGGATGTGCCGCGTGATGAACTCGCGGCTCTTCTTCAGAAACACGAGATCCGCCTCTTCCATCGGGAAATCCGGTGCGATGAAACCCGGACGGCAATCGCTCGCATAGGGGTGCACGGGCAGTCCGGACTTGTCGAGCGGGCCGGTGGGAGACACGGGAATGCGGTCACCATCAATGAAGGCATAAAGCCAGTCGGTCGTAGGGCAGCAGGCGGTGCCGAAG
>JAGNMT010000395.1 GCA_017991025.1 Verrucomicrobiales bacterium | reverse complement strand
AAAAGGATCAAACGGGGCACCAAGACATCCCCCGAACTGGCCGGGCGTGACGTAGGCACGGCTGTCGCAATGCGGCCACGGGGTGATCACATAGGGAGGCATCGCGCCGGTGTAACCATCGCGGCGTGCGAGCCATCCGGCAAGAGTTCCGAAGCAGGGAAAATCGGCGCGGCTCGGGTTGATCAGGGTGCTGTCGATCCGGTAGGGTCGACCGACCGTAGACCAGTACATCCCCGAGTTGTGCCCATTGTGTTCATGGTGAACCGACCGGACGATAGCCAGTTTGTCCATCCGCTTCGCCATCTCCGGCAGCAGTTCCGAAAGGTGGATGCCCGTCACATTGGTGCGAATGGGAAGAAAACCCCCGCGAATCTCAGACACCGCATCGGGCTTCGGATCCCAGAGATCGATGTGGCTGGGGGCACCGTCGTTAAAAATCAGGATGACCGATTTTGCCTTTGCTTTCCCCGTCGGAGTCGCCGCCCGTGACAATCCGGAAAGCAGCGGGGCCGCCGTCCCTGCCATCAGGCTGGCGGAAGTCGACCTGAGGAAGTCACGACGATGAAGCGCACGAAAGTTCATGGAGTATCCGACCCAACCCTGTCGAGTCTGCGGGCTGACTCTGTTGAATGAAACGAAGTTTCCGAGGAAAAGGCAACGGAACGGAAACACGTCTTCGCGTCACTGAGCATTGAACGGGGCAGGGCGATGGCAGGTCGCCGCCCTCACCTTACCCTTACCGGCGGTACCGGTGCCATCGCAGATGGGTATTGCGGATTAAACAATACCCCGTAGTATCGCGCCCATATGAAAACAATCTGCCCTTCAGCGTACGCCCTTCTTCTCACCCTCTCGCTCGCATGCGGCACCGGCGCACTCGATGCCGCCGATTCAAGTGACTCGGTGACGATCGCGAAGACCGTCCTCGTTCGTCAGGTGGGAGATCAATTCGAACCGGTCGAGAACTTCACACCGACCGATACTTTCGGCGTTCTCGTTTTCCTGAACGATGGCAAACCGGACACGCGGGTGAAAGCGGATTGGATCGCCGTGGATGCCGGCGGCATGAAGAACAAAAGTATTTTCGTGAAGGAAGTAGCCCTTACCGCCGAAGCGCTCAAGACTATCAAAGATGCGACCCGGATCGACTTCAGCCTCGCACACGACAACCCGTATCCAACCGGATCGTTCAAAACCGAGATCTATCTGAACGATGTCCTCGTCAAAACCGTCGAGTTCAAGATCGTTTCCCTGACCTATACCCTGGACTTTTGCGGAACTAAGAAGACTGAGAATCCAACGGAGGCCGATCTCCAGGAATCCGTCACCGCCCTCGACACGGACAAGAATGACGCGTTTCTTGCCCTGGGCACATCGGAAACGACCTACCTCCAGGTGAGCGGCGACGAGAAAGCCGGCTTTGTCCTGGAGTATCAGGAGGACGATGTCAAACATCACTATCAAGCCAAGCGCACCGACCTCACTGCCGCCGAAATTGTGAAAGCGCTGGTGGCCTATGCCGCCGACTCTGAAGAGTGGAAGAAGGTCACCGAATGGACGAAGGTTGAGCTGTGATCAACCTCCAATAGACTGTCCACGCCCTGCTCCCCGCGAAGGAAATTTGTCTCCTTCGCGACTACCCGCGCCCGCCCTACGAGAGCGGCCGCCCCGAGGGGGGACCGCCGCTGAATCGAGAGACGAGGCTCTGCTGCTACGACTTCCGGGGCAGATCAAAGCGATCAAGATTCATCACTTTGGTCCAGGCCGCGGCGAAGTCCGTAACGAACTTCATCCCGGCGTCGCTGCTGCCATAGACTTCGGCGATAGCGCGGAGTTGGGAGTTCGAACCGAAGACGAGATCGACGGAGGTGGCGGTCCATTTGACCTCGCCGGTCTTACGGTCGCGTCCTTCGTAGAAGTGCTCGCACGTGGGGGAGACTTTCCACTCTGTGCCCATGTCGAGCAGGTTCACAAAGAAGTCGTTCGTGAGTTGTCCGCGCCGTGCAGTGAAAACGCCGAGATCGGGGTGCCCGACATTCGTTCCGAGGACACGCATGCCACCGACGAGGACAGTCATCTCCGGAGCGCTGAGGGTAAGCAACTGGGCCCGATCGATGAGAGTCTCGGGCGCAGGGCGGTCGAGCTCGTGACCGAGGAAGTTGCGGAACCCGTCCTGCTTCGGCTCGAGCACGGCGAAGGAGTCGGTATCGGTCAGCTCCTGGGTCGTGTCGGCACGTCCGGGGGTGAAGGGAACGGCAACCTCATATCCGGCCTTCTTCGCGGCCTCTTCGACCGCGGCCGATCCGCCGAGGACGATGAGGTCAGCGAGCGAGACTTTCTTGCCGCCGCTCTGGGCACCATTAAAGTCGGCCTGGATTTTCTCGAGGACAGGCAGGACTTTCGCGAGTTGCTCCGGCTGATTGACTTCCCAGTCCTTCTGCGGAGCGAGGCGGAGGCGGGCGCCGTTCGCTCCTCCGCGCAGATCGGATCCCCGGAAGGTGGACGCCGAGGCCCAGGCGGTTGAGACGAGTTGCGAAGAGGTGAGGCCCGAGGCGAGTATCTTCTCCTTCAGATTGGCGATCTCGGCATCTTCGATCACTTTATAATCGACGGCGGGCACGGGGTCCTGCCAGATCAGCGGCTCCTTTGGCACCATGCTGCCGAGATAACGCCCGATAGGCCCCATGTCGCGGTGGGTCAGCTTGTACCAGGCCTTGGAAAAGGCGACCTCGAACTCTTTCGGGTTCTCGAGGAAACGTTTCGAGATCTTCCCGTAAGCTGGATCCATCTTCAGGGCGAGGTCGGTCGTAAACATGATGGGGGCATGGCTCTTTGACTTGTCGTGGGCATCCGGCACGGTCCCCTGGCCTGCTCCGTCCTTGGGAGTCCACTGCTGGGCACCGGCGGGGCTCTTGGTCAGCTCCCAGTCATAGGCGAAGAGGTTTGAGAGATACATGTGCGACCACCGGGTCGGTGCGCTCGTCCAGGCACCCTCGAGACCGCTCGTGATCGTGTCCCCGGCATTGCCTTTGCCATATTTGTTTTTCCAGCCGAGTCCCTGCTCCTCGAGCGGAGCGCCCTCGGGCTCGGGACCGACATTGCCTTCCGGCGTAGCAGCACCGTGCGCCTTGCCGAAGGTGTGGCCGCCGGCGATGAGGGCGACGGTCTCCTCGTCGTTCATGGCCATCCTCGCGAAGGTTTCGCGAATGTCCTTGGCCGCAGCGAGGGGATCGGCTTTGCCGTTCGGTCCCTCCGGGTTCACGTAAATGAGGCCCATCTGGACAGCACCGAGAGGGTTCGCGAGGGCACGGTCACCGGAATAACGCTTGTCGCCGAGCCATTCGCTTTCAGGCCCCCAGAAGATGTCCTCCTGCGGTTCCCAGACGTCGGCGCGCCCCCCGCCGAATCCATAGGTCTTGAAGCCCATGGTCTCAAGGGCGACGTTGCCGGTAAGCACCATGAGATCAGCCCAGGAAATTTTCTGACCATACTTCTGCTTGATCGGCCAGAGCAAACGGCGCGCCTTATCGAGGCTGGCGTTGTCGGGCCAACTGTTGAGGGGGGCGAAGCGCTGCGTGCCATCGGAAGCGCCGCCGCGACCGTCGGAGACGCGGTAAGTGCCCGCGCTGTGCCAGGCCATACGGATAAAGAACGGTCCATAGCTCCCGTAGTCGGCCGGCCACCAGTCCTGCGAGTCCGTCATCAGTTCAGTGAGGTCCTTCTTGAGTGCCTCGAGATCGAGTTTCTTGAACTCTGTGGCGTAGTCGAAGTCCTCACCCACCGGATTGCCCTTGGCGGAATTCTGATGAAGGATTCCCAGGTTTAATTGCTCGGGCCACCAGTCGCGGTTCGACATGGCTCCTGCGGCGGTGTGCCGGGCAGGGCCAGCCTGGGCGCCCATCACCGGGCATTTGCTTGTATTATTCATGGGGCCTTCAAGTTTGGGTTGAGCCGTCTGGGCGTGGAGGGAGTAGTTGTCCGGCAGCGTCCAAAGGCCGAGAGCCAGAGCAGCGAGCCAGAGGGGCCTCGCTCCCCGGATACGTGGCATGTAGCGTGGGCTTGTGATCATCTTCATGTCGTTTCTTGTGGGGTTTGGTTAGGTTCTAAGTCTGACCTCGTAAAAAAGCCGTCACATTCGGGCGAGGCAATCGGGACACGTGCCCCAATAGATCACCTCTGCCTCATCGATCCGGTAGCCTGAGTTGTCAGCGGCAGCGAGACAGGGCGCCTCACCTACAGCACAATCCACATCGATCGTTTTTCCGCAGGTGCGGCAGATCAGATGATGATGGTTGTCGCCGACCCGATTCTCGTAGAGGGCGGGAG
>JAGNMT010000394.1 GCA_017991025.1 Verrucomicrobiales bacterium | reverse complement strand
CTCCCGAGGAACTCCAACTCTTCACCTCCGCCATCCCCACCAACCAAGTGATCGGCCGGATCGCGGCCAACGTGCACAATCTCGGCACCCGCGGTATCGGCAATCGGCTTTTCCGCAGCCGCGGACGCACCACAACCAACGACGGCATCACCCAGTCCAACGCCAATCGCGGCCAGGAACTGTTCGCCTCCCGCAGCTACCGCATGGAGCAGGCTTTGCGGATGAAAACCACGATCAACCTCGAAGGCCCGATCGTCAAAGCGCTACCACGACCGAGGGGAAATTCACTTCCGCGACCCTCAACGACGCCTCCCCTTTCCTCTCCGTGGAACAACCGGCCGGGGCCTCGATCGATCCGGAAGTCCTCGCCTCGGGTGAAAAGTGGATGGTCTTCTCCTCAGCCAATTTCGGCAACGTCGACCTCAGTAACCTCGGCGGCAATCCGGGCCTTGAGTCCTACACCTACAGCTCCACTCTCGGCTTCGAGTATCAGGTCAACGAGCAACTCGCTCTCGGACTGGGATGGTCTCATGTCTGGAACGACAACACGATGAATGGCGGGCTCGGCTCGGCCGATCTCGAGGGTGATGCCGCGATCGTCTATGCCTCCTTCTTCAAGGATAACTTCTGGGCGGACCTGCTCTACAGCTACGGCAGCTACGAGGCCGATATCCGCCGCAACGCGCTCGGGGGCACTTCGCTCGCCTCTACCGATCTCATCGCCCACCAGTTCAGCGTCAATGTCGGCTACAACATCGAAGCGGACTTTTCCGGAACCCCTCTCGCGGGACTGACCGAAGGCAACAACCGTGTCGTCCACGGCCCGACCGCCAGCCTCGACTACTCGACCGGCACACTCGACGGCTACACCGAAACAGGCAACCCGGGCTCTGACGCGGTCTTTGCGGCGCAGGATTACCAATCGCTCATCACGACCCTCGGCTGGCAGGCCACCCTGACACAGGAAACGAGCTGGGGCCATCTCAAGCCGCAGCTTCGCCTCGGTTATGGTTATGAGGGCGTCAATCAGAACACCTCCGTCTCCGGCAGCCTCGCCGGCAACCCGCTCATTTCCGCGACCCGCACCAACATTTCCCCCGGCGAAGACTGGATGGAGGTCGGTGCCGGTATGGCCTTCGATTTTAACGGCAGCAATCTCTCGATCTACCTCGACTATACCGGCCAGTATTTGCGCGAAGGGGTTGAGGCTCACTCCGGTTCCCTCGGGGCTCAAATGCGGTTTTAACGGCCTGATCGGTAGACTTGGCGCGCCGGTAGGGACGCTTCGATGAACCGTTCGCCGAACCGCGCCATGCCGCCCATCGCGGACGCCCCGGCCAAGGGTGGCCCCGCGGCACGTCCCTACCAGAAGATCTGCCGCGAAGCGCGGTAGGGACGATTCGATGAAGCGTCCGCCGAACCGCACCACGCTCTCATCGCGGACGCCCCGGCCAAGGGTGGCCCCGCGGCACGTCCCTACCAGAAGATCTGCCGCGAAGCGCCGGTAGGGACGCTTCGATGAAGCGTCCGCCGAACCGCACCACGCTCTCATCGCGGACGCCCCGGCCAGGGGTGGCCCCGCGGCACGTCCCTACCAGAAGACCCGGACGCTCGCGTCTTTGTCGGCAGCCGAGACATCATTCCGCTTGATCCCTTGCTTGGAATAGCCGACGCGGTGGTAGGGACGCCGCCTCAAATCCCCGAAAAGGGCTGAAGCCCTCACTCCAGCCCGAAGCTCTGCCCGTTTCCCCGCAGGCCTATGGCCGCCGCCACGACCGCCTCTCCTTCTCCGACCAAAAACACCCCATCAACTCAACCGAATAATCCGCCTGGCATTGCCCGAAAAGATCTTTGCTCTCGCAACGGGATCCGTCACCAATCGGCGAACATTCGCGATCTGCCCGGATCCCGAGCACTTCTCCCCTTGCCCTTCGGGATCGGCGCAATCGGTACCGAGCATCAGTTTGTCCTGATGACGAAGGAAGAACGCGGCGGCATGGGTTTCGTCACGATTAATCGCGTTTTTTCCGGAGCCGGCGGAGAGATCGCCGTACATGTTCGGATAGTCGGAGAGATAACGGTCGGTGATCCCGCCCGGCGTCACCGGTCCGGTCGGGTAGTTGACGGCTTGATCATGTTTAGCATCAATGTTTCCCCACCAAGCCTGGGCGTGCCCGATGAAGTTCACCGTCGGGAATCGCTCCAATATCTTGTGAAAACGCTCGAATCCGTGGTTGTATTGCCCGTACTGAAAATGAAGTAGGACCGGCACCGAGTAGGCCTTTGCCACTTCGTAAAGCCGTATCATCGGGGCCGAATCACACTCCAGACTGAACTTCGACTCGCCGATGCCGATCGCTCCCTTGTTCAGCCATTTTTCCAGCGCGGGGACCGCATCATCCGCATCGGGCACTTCATTGCAAAAAAAGACAAAAGACTCCGGATGCTCGGAGGCAAAGCGGGCCGCTGCCTCAGTGCCGAAAACCCTCGCGGCGAGACCGTTCGACTTTCCTTCGTGCGTCGATGCCCTGGCCAGTTCCGTCCCCGACGGAAGCAAAACCGTCCTGGAAACCCCCATCGTCTGCTGATGGGCAATGAATGCTTCATTGCGACGCCCGAGGAAATTGATGTGCTGATGGATATCGATGATTTCCTCACCGGGATCGACCGCCGCAACACCACAAGTCGCCGCCAGCGTCCCTAGTCCCGTGATTTTCGCGAATTGTCTTCTATTCATCTCATTATCAAGGTAGTGAGCAATAACAGGATTCCATCCCAGACAGCGACATGAAAATGTAACTTCTTTGCGCCGTTCTAAATCCAGGTTCAAAGTTCAAGGTTCAAAATTCAAGGTTTAACGAATTGAAAACCAATGGGTTGAGACCGTTGAACCCTTCACTTTTTGAGCGTGACGGCATTGTCTCGTGACGCCTGATTCAAAGGACTTTGAACTTTGAACTTGAAACTTTGAACGTCTCCCCGACGCCCCCCTGATCGCGGTCTCGCCCGACGGGTTCCCCCGAATCCCCTCCCCTGAGTTTGCCTCATTTCCCCGGTTGCCCCGGGCCGGAGTGGCGTAGATGATCCCCCTTATGCTGTTCCACATCTTCGTTGATGTCTGTCTGCCTATCCTTGTCCTCATCGGACTGGGGTGGGGACTCGACCGTCTCTTCGACCTCGATCTCAAGACGCTGGTCAAACTGAATCTCTACCTGTTCGTTCCGGCCTTCATACTCGTGCGTCTCTCGACTTCGAATCTTTCCGGGGCGATCGGGCTCAAAGTCGTCGCCTTTACCCTTTCCGTTATTTTCTCGATGGGAGCGATCAGCTGGGTCGTCTGCCTGATTCGTCGTCAGCCCCCCGCAGAGCGCTACTCGATGAAGCTGAGCACGATGATCTACAACTGCGGAAACTGGGGTATCCCGCTGATGACCCTGGCTTTTTCCGAGCTCGGTGCTGTCGTCCAGGTTTTTGTGCTGGCGACGATGAACATGACCAGCTTTTCGCTCGGGGTTTTCCTCGCCAACGCCGGGAGCAGCGAGCGCAAAGGATGGTTTCTCCCCGTCCTGAAGCAGCCCTCTCCCTATGCGATCCTCATCGCCCTGGCTCTACGCGCCACCGGCAACCCGCTTGCGGGGATTGCGTTCATCTGGACACCCTTGAACTACCTCGCTGACGGTCTCGTCGCCTTCGCCCTGATCACACTCGGCGTGCAACTCGCCAAAACGAGACCGCCGGCACCGCGCGGGAACCTCGGCATTGCCCTCGTGATCCGGCTCATCGGGGGGCCGCTCGTCGCCATGGGCCTGACCTGGCTCTTCGGGTTCCGGGGCGAGATCGCGGCCATTCTCATCGTCGGGGCCGCTGCCCCCACCGCCGTGAATGCCGCCCTGCTCGCTCACGAATTCAAAGGCGACAGCCGTTTTGCCGCTGCGGCAGTGCTCTATTCGACACTCACGGCGGGGATCATAATCACGGGTCTCCTCGCGATCCTGCGGGCCGGATGGATCCCCTGGGCGACCGCGTAATCACGCATTTGATGCCCGATCGGATTCCCTTGGTAAAAAATTCGAATTTTGCCGTCACAAAAGAATCCGCTTGTTGCCAATACAGGAAGAATGATAGACTCGGACTCCGGATGAGCCCCGCTGGATTCAGTATCTGATTTCACCCACTGTCGATTCCACTTTATTTTAAATTCCTCATCACTCTCATGGAAGACCCCTCCGAACCATCAAAACCGCCGCTCTCCAGTGAGTCCGGTTCCACACCGCTCGCTCCCCGAAAACTCCGCCCACCCGGATCCGAAGAGGAGACAGCGCATGAGGTTGCTTCCCATGC